>CALGLM010000046.1 GCA_937930275.1 uncultured Ignavibacteria bacterium | reverse complement strand
AACGTGAGTTGGTTAATAGCGGTAGAGTTAAATTTGTAGCAACTAAAGAAGAAAGACAAGAAATTAGAGATGAACGTGTTGATCAACAAAGTTACTCGAGTGAAGAAACTGCAAAAAATTTAGCAAACGAGACTGGGGCTGATTTTATGCTTAAGGGAAGTATTAAAAGCCAAATGGATGCCGTTGACGGTCAACAGGTTAAATTTTACCAAGTTGATTTAGAATTGATTAACCTTGAAAACAATGAAAAAGTTTGGATGGACTCTAAAAAAATCAAAAAAACAGTTGAAAAATCGAGTACATCATGGTAGTTCATTTTAATAGAAGTGTGTTAAAACAAACACTTCTATCTATTTTTTTCATTTTATTAGTTTTTATTTTTGCTTCATGCGGTAGCATGCGGACTAATAAAGATCATTTTGAAAAAATTGATAGATTTGTTAATAAAAGATGTTTTGATACTGCCGCAACTTTTTTAGTGGCAGCAAAAGATCAGAGTTACGGAGAAAAAGATAGAGTACTGTATTGGTTGGATTTAGGATTGCTTTATCACTATCAAGGTGATTTTGCTAATAGCAATTTAATGTTTGAAAATGCTGAACATGCTATTGATGACTTATATACAAAAAGTATATCGAAAGGTGCAGGCTCTCTTTTACTTAACGATAATGCTTTAGATTATTCCGGTGAAGATTATGAAGATATTTACTTGAATGTGTTTAAGTGCTTAAATTATTTATATTTAAACAAAAAAGATGACGCTTTTGTTGAAGTTAGAAGAATTAACGAAAAGTTAACTATGCTTGAAGATAAATATTCTAAAATTGCAGAAGAATATAATAGTAATGAAGATAATAAAGCTGAAATAAAAGCCGGTACTAATAAATTTCATAATTCTGCTTTAGGTAGATATTTAAGCTTTTTACTATATAGATCGGAAAATGATTTTGACGGAGCACGTATAGATAAAGAAAAAATTGTAAGTGCATTTAACGAGCAAAGTGAAATTTATGATTTTCAAAATCCGGTTTCCGACAGTATTTATTCTTTACCGGATTCTGTTGCAGCAATTAATTTAGTTAGTTTATATGGTAAAGGACCTGAAAAATTTGCTTATGATTTAATAGTTCATACTGATAAAGATTTAATTATCATCTATTCATCAGATGGTGAAGATAAAAAACAACTTGATGCCATTAATTGGCCCGGAGTTGATAAAGGGCTCCATTTTAAACTATCATTGCCCCGTATGGAAAAAAAGCCGACAAACGTGGCAAGGATAACTGTAGAAATTGACGGAAAAGAAATTTCTGCATTTCAAAAAATTGAAAGTATTGAAAATGTTGCTTTAGAAACATATAAAATAAAAGAACCGATTATCTATCTAAAATCAATTGCAAGAACCGTAATTAAAGCTATAATTAATGAAGCCACAAACAAAGAACTTGATAAACAAACCGGCGGTGGACTATTTGGTTCATTAACACGTGCTATGACGGGTGCTATGTTAGATGCAACCGAAAATGCCGATTTACGCCTTTCTCGTTATTTCCCTTCTTCTGTTGCAATTGATGAAGTACAAATAAAACCGGGTACATACAATATTAAAGTAAATTATTATGATAATAATAATCAACTGATATTTGTTGATGATTTAGGTAAACAAGAAATAAAAAAAGAGAACCTAAATTTAATGCGAACTTTTTATTTAAATTAACAGTTTTGGAGATAATCCATGAATAAATTTATTCGATATTGCTTAATTGTTATTGTAGTTTACAGTTTTTCTGCTAAAGCTCAAAACCTTCCGGTTTGGGTTAGTAATCCAAATGCTGTTTATCCTGATATTAGTTATCTGGCAGCGGTTGGTGAAGGTGATAATAGAAAAGCTGCCGAAAATAATGCATTAAGTAACTTGGCTTTAATTTTTAAATCAGATATTAAGGTTGATAATACTCAAATTGATAAATACAACGAATTATTTGGAGATAAAGAAGGTTTTCAGCATGAATCTAATGTTACAAAAAAAGTAAATGTAACTGGCGGTCAAACATTATATAATGTTAAATTTGGAGAAACTTTTACAAATAATTTAGGAAGAGTATTTATTACAGCTTATATTGAAAGATTGGAAACAGCGGATATTTATAATGAAAAAATTAACAATAATACCGAAAAGATAAAATTTTTCGTTAATCTTGCTTCTAATAATAATGATTTATTGACTAATTATGCAGCTTTAAATGCAGCTTCTTTTTTTGCTTTAGATAACGAAATGTTAAAATCACAATTAAAAATAATTAGTCCGGAGTTTGGTAATTTTAACGATACAGATTACGATTATAATGATATAAATAAAAAATCTGTAGATGCAGCTAAGAAAATTTCTTTTACGGTTTCTATTGAAAACGATACTGACCAAAAAGTTACTACTTTTATAAAAGATCTGTTAAATTCAAAAGGTTTTGTAATTAGTTCTAATCCAATTTTAAATGTAACCGGCAATATTTCATATGAAAAATTGGATCTACAACGAAAAGAAAAGTTTGTTACTTGGACGCTATTTATAAATATTGTTAATTCAGCAAATGAAACTATTTTATCAACTTCAACTAAAGGTAGAGAAGGAAGTGTTTCTTACGATGCCGCTATTTCAAGATGTGTTAATGAAATAGGGAAAAAAATTAAGACTGAATTTAATAATAAACTTACTGATTTTTTTGACGGATTAGTTAAAAAATAATTTGTTAGCCGTAAGTTTACTTACGGCTTCCCTTTAGATAAATATGCTCCAAAAATTTAAAATAATATATTTAATTGCAAAATGGGAATTTAAAGAAAAATTCTTGCATAAATCATTTTTAATCTCTTTTGCATTAAGTCAGTTTTTGTTATTTATCTCTTTATATTTTATCAATTCAACTTCAACAAATCTTCAATCTAATGCTTATCCTATTGCAATAGTTACGGATTCGTTAAACTCTTCATCTATTAATTTAAAAGGAGATGACTTTAAGTACTTTTTTGTGAAAGTAAAGAAAGAAGATTATCTAAATAAACAAAATTTACTTGACGTTCCGAAAGTATTAAATAATTCATTTATTGCATGCGTAGAAATATCTGGAAATAATATAAAATTTAATTTTTCATCATTACTAAATAATACCGAAATAGTAGATTTACAAAATAACTTATATAAACTAATTAATTCTGAATATGTTGTTTCGTCTAAAATTGTTAATATCAATAAGCAAATCTCGGAAAATAAAATTCTTAGCCATATCGGAATAGTACTAATTTTTATTTTTACAATTTTAATTTCCTCAAATCTTTTTTTACGAGGGTTTTCGATAGAAAAGGATTCAAAACTATTAGAAATATTATTATCAAGTACTAAGTTAGAAAATATATTAACAGGCAAAGCTATTGGTTTATTCTTATTTGTAATGATTCAATTTATATTATG
>CALGLM010000045.1 GCA_937930275.1 uncultured Ignavibacteria bacterium | reverse complement strand
GAGATTACGTACGGTGACTGGAGTTCAGACGTGTGCTCTTCCGATCTTACAACATCTCGTAACGAGTCTTTAATCTCTTCAAAGGGTTTGATATTAACATCTTCTTTAACTTCTTTTTTATCTATAAGTTTAAATATTGAGTATCCTTCATCTAATTTAACAGGACCATATATTTCCCCTATTTTCATTCCTGCGGCAATTTTGCCTATTTCTTTATATTGGTTTGCTGCAAAAAAGCCAAATTCACCGCCGCTCGGTTTTGTCCATTCTCTTTTAGTATATTTTTTAGCTAACTCACGCATATCAACACCGGCATCAAGTTGTTTCATCACAACTTCCATATCTTCCAAATTATCTGTTAATATTTCAATAATATTAACCATTAAAGGCGAATTAATACCGGCTTTGTTTTTTTCGTAATAATCTTTTAAATCATCGTCCGTAAGTTTTAAATTAGCAACAAAGTGGTTTTTAGCCAACTTGGATAAATAATTATCCCTCCACATATTTATTGACCTCTTAACCTCGGGTAAATTCTGTAATCCTTGTTTATATCCTTCACGTGCCAATAATTCATGTTCTATAAATCTTTTAACCCTTGATTGAAACTGGGCTCTTACCGTATCGGCATTTGCGGATGTTGCTACAAAGCCTTCATAAAAAAACTCTCTTAAAAATTGGAGTACGGTAACAGGTTCGGTCTCAAATTTCACAAATTCCATTTTTAAAGTATCCGGGGCTAATAACTTTTCTATCGCACCAAAATCTTCGACTGTTAAATTTATTTTGTTCCCGTTCGGAATATTCTCTTTTTCTTTCCTGCTTTTTGTTACTTCTATTAATCTATCGGCAATACTCCAAAACAAATACCCGTCCGCATTAATTTGTTTCCCCACAAAAAATTTATTAAAATATTCCGAGTACGCTTTATTTAAAGCTCTGTCTTCAACAAGAGTTTTTGCATTGTTAAATTCTTTCTTATATTCATCTCCGTCTTTAAATTCCTTTGGTTTTTCGTAAGTCAGTCTAAAGATATAATATTCCCCTTCAAAATCGATTGGTTTTGTATATTTACCCGGCGTTAACGAAAATACTGCGTCTTCAATATCTTCTCTCATCATTCCGAATGTTACTTCAACCGGACCGGGTTGATAATTTTTATCTATCCTTTTTTGCAATAACGAATCAAAAGAAACACCCGAATTTAATTTTGAATAAATTGCATTTATTTCGTCAATATTTTTGGAAAAAATAAAATTAACATATAAAATTCTTTTAATTTTTGCCGAAGCAAAAATAATTTTACGTTCGTCAACTTTAGCTTTTTCTTTAATTTCTTTATTAAATAATGCATCCCTAACATACATTTTTTCAACAGTTTTATAGGTATACTTCATAATATCAGTGCTATCAAGTCCCTCTTCTTTTCCGTATAATGCCCAAAGTTTTTCGGCTACCATAGTATAAAACGCTTTTGCTCTATATGCAGGTTCGTCTTGTTTATTACCTATTGATAAACGAGGAATTAATAAATAACGTTCATTAAATTCATCAGCCGAAAATTCTTGGTCATTCAGTTTCGCAAGTACTTCATTTTTTTCTTGACCGTAACTGTAGCCTAACACAATAAAAAACAGGAATAATAAATATCTTTTCATAAGTATCTTAATAATTTAATTCTCAAATCACATATATTATTTTCATTTTCTAAATTTTACGGGGAATATTGCAGGAACGTTCTTTTGATATTCCAAATAACTTTCTCCGAATATTTTAATTAATTTTTTTTCTTCAAAATATGCACCAATATAAAAATAAATTGTTAAACAGATAAAAAACACAAAATAAAACAAATCCATATATGGTCGTAATCCTAAAAACAGAATCGAAAAAAAATAAATGGGGTGTCTTGTAAACGAAAAAACACCTTCTGTGCGTAATTCGTTTATCTCGTCAAGGTCTTTTGTGTTATAATTACCCTGCACATATCTTTTAATTTGGGAAATTCCCAAAAATTCTTTTCCGTTTATTTTAAATCCGGTGTAAACTAACCCGAATAAACTTAAAAACTGCAATGCTAATATAAAAAGATCGTACGGAAATTGTAAGTCGTAAATTATTACATCCGGTTTAGGCATTAAATAGTAAACAGCAATAAAAATTAATAACGAAATAAAGTTATAAAATGCCCTATAAAAAGCAATTTTTTCTCCTATTGCTTCTGCAAGTTTGTTTTTAAACCATAACGATGCTAAAACCGAGTGGCTTAGTGCAAAAAGCGAAAACAGCAGGACTATTAAAAAAATATCCCCTAAGTAACTCATAATTCTTTTCTTAGTCTCGCTACCGGCAATTTTAATTGTTCTCTGTATTTGGCTACAGTTCGCCTTGCTATGTGTATCCCCTTTTCTTGCAGCATAGCGGCTATTTTATCATCGCTATAAGGATTTTCTTTAGATTCTCCCCCAATAATATCTTTTATTAACTCTCTTATATGTCTATTACTTATCTCATCGCCGTCATCTGTTGATAGCCCTTCGCTAAAAAAGAATTTCAATTCGTGTATTCCTTGCGGGCTTTGTACATATTTACCGTTTACTACTCGGCTAATTGTGGATATATCCATTTCAATTTCATCGGCAATATCTTTATATATCATCGGTTTTAAAGCTTTTGGACCCAATTCAAAAAAATCGCGTTGTTTAGCAACAATAGTTTTCATTATTTTAAGCAAAGTTTGTCTTCTTTGTTCTATTGAAGCTAAAAACCATTTTGCAGATTCGTATTTTTCGCGCAAAAATTTATGAGCTTCCTTATCCCTTTCCGAAAGATTTCTTTTCCTTTTATTACTATTAATATAATCCAAATAAGTTTGGCTTAATGTTACCGAAGTACCGTATTTATCATTTAACGATACTATATAATTTCCGTCTATTTTTTCTACTAAAAAATCGGGTGTAACTTGGTTTGAGTTTTCGTTTAAAATATTACCTTCACCGGGCTTTGGATTTAGTTTTTGAATTATTTCCAAGGTTGAACGTAAGGTTTCTGTAGTTAAGTTTAATCCCTTTTTGATATTATCAAACTTTTTATTAAAAAAATCGTTATAATACTCCGTAAGCACTTTTTCGGCTAAATAACTGTAATAGGGATCAAATGACGATACTTCTAATTGAATAAGCAAACATTCCTGTAATGTTCGTGCAGCAACTCCTACCGGCTCTAACCTTTGTATTTTTTTTAATACTTCTTCTGCTTGTTCTATAGTAACGGAGTACTCTTCAAACATATTTAAGTCGTCAACAAGTTTTGCCAAATCTTGCTTAAAATAACCCGAACCGTCTAAACTTTGAATTATTAATTCGCCAATTGCAAAATCTTCTTCACTTAAATCAAGCATTCGTAATTGTTGAATTAAGTTATCCGATAAAGAAACTCGCATAGGCGCAATAGGTTGTAATCTTTCTTCTTCCGTTTCTTGTGCATAAGTTCCTTCATCAATACTTTCGTCATTCATAAAATCTTCTATACCAAATTCGTCTTGCTCGTAATCATATTCGTCTTCGGTATCTTCGTCATCGGTTTCGTTTTCATTTTGGGATATATCTAATTCTTCCGCCAAAGTTTCTTCTAAAAAGGGATTAAGCTCCAGTTCAGTTTTAATCCTTTGTTCTAACGATAGTGTATTTAATTGAAGTAATTTTTGATATTGAATTTGCTGGGGCGAAAGTTTTTGCTGTAAGCCTAATTTTAAGTTTAATGACAACATTACTTACCTCGTCCGTTTATTAATTTATCGTACCATTTTTTTCCGTATAACCTAATTAATGCATCTTTGCAAAACTCGGCTATACTTATGTCTGTTTGTATTCCGTTTAACAATGCCTGTCGGCATTCGGTATATCTTTCAAACTTAAGAATATCTTGCCCAAAATTATTAACCCTTATCGGAAATAGATGACAAGATATCGGTTTTCTGAAATCAATTTTATTATCAAAATAAGCTTTTTCAATGCCGCATTTCGCAACATCCCCTTCATAGTAAACAAAAACGCAATCTTCGTTATTAATGCTTTTGGTCATAATTAAATCATCTTCAATATCCCAAAAACCTTCGGCTTTTATTAGCGCTTTACTATATTCGGGTATATAGTCAAATATAATATCAAGGTTTTTTTCAATAATATCAAGTTCTTCTTTAGTTATCGGTGCACCGTAATCACTTTCTAAAGTACAACAAGCACCTTTACAACTATTCAAATCGCAAGTAAATTTTACTTCTAAAATTTCTTTATTAACAAGGTTACCGTCTATTTCTATAAATTTTGAGTTCATTTTCGTCTATAAATAATTTGGAATAATTTTTGTTATAAAATAACAAAAATTTTTAATAATATAAAGTCTAATATTAATTTTGAACTTATTTTTAATTGATTTTAGCTATTTTTTACTCGCTTAACGAAAACTTTTCAAGTTTTTCAATTTTGCGTGTTGTTTTCTTAAAATCAATTGCATCGGAGTGTTTGGCAAACAAAACCATAGGTATTGTGCTAAAAAGTATTTTTAAATCTAATCCCAGCCCGTATTTTTGGGAATAATATAAATCATTTTCGATTAAATTTACGGCACCTTCCAGTCTTTTACCGTAAATTTGCCAATACCCCGTTAAACCGGGTTTTAACGTAATATTATTCCTTAAATTATATAATTGAGGGTTGGCTTCTTTAATTATATTTAAGTCAGCTATTGTAAGCGGACGTGGTCCTATTAAAGACATATCACCCTTAATTACATTAAGTAATTGAGGCAGTTCATCCAAACCGGTATGGCGTAAAAATCTACCGAAAGGAATAATATATTTTTTCAAGTCTTCTTTAATAAAAACGTTTCCGTTTTTACTGTGAGAACCCGAAAATAATGTTTTAATTTTTATAACTTTGAAGCGTTTTTGTTCTAATGTTAATGCTCTGTACTGCGTATAAAAAGGGTTTTCATACGATTGAAAAAATATAATAACCGCAGATATAATAATAACCGGTAAAAAAAAGATTATTAAAATTATAGAAAAAACTATGTCTAACAAACGCTTCAAAGAACGCGATTTTAATAAAGAATTTAGCATATAATATTATTGTTGTTAAAAAAAACAATTTACCCGCAAACTAAATTCCGTATGCAATTTAACTTATTTTTTAATAATTTCAAACAAATTAATGTTTAATTTATGTTAATTTTTTATTTTTTTATTTCCCATAATTATTTTGAAGATTATTAAATATTTAAGGAATTAAAGACCAGCTCGATACATGTTCCTTCATTCTTTTTACTTTTAATATTTAACTCAATATTATTTAATTCACAATATTTTTTTGCCAACGGAAGTCCCAAACCGTTTCCGTCATAAGTTCTTGTATAACCACTATCTTCTTGATTAAACGGTTTAAATACTTCTGTTAAATATTCCTCGCTTATTCCTATTCCGGTATCGCATATACTTAACACTGCTAATTCATTCTTTTTAGTTACCGAAATATTTATTTCCCCGTTTTCGGTAAATTTATAAGCATTATCTATAAGGTTGGATATAATTTGCTCTAACGAATATTTATCAACTACAACAAATATTTCCTCATTAAAATTTCTATTTAGCAATAATCCTTTTAATCTAATTTTGTGTTCATAATTTTTAACTACATCGGATAATATTTCATTTATTAATACTCTTTCAGCTTTTGCTTTATAAGTACCAATTTGAATTTCGGACATATTTAATAATAGCTCAACTGTTCTTATTATTCTTTCGCTTGAATTATTTATTCTCTCAAAATCGGTAATTAAATCAATTAGTCCGGCGTCTTCCAATTCCATTTTCAATATTGATAGCGAGGTCATTATACCGTTAAGCGGTGTTCTAATTTCGTGCGATATTTGCGATAAAAAATGAGACTTAAGCTTATCGGAATGTTCAGCCCTTTCTTTGGCAATATTTAATTCCTCAATAGTCTTTTTTAATTTTTCCGTTCTTTCTATTACAAGTTTTTCAAGATTAGCTTTATAATCATTATTTTCTTTAATTAATTCCCTTCGCTCCAAAGCTTTAAGCACCGATAGTTCCAACTCCTCAAATTGTAGTATCGGTTTTTGAACAAATTCCCACGCACCCAAATTCATAGCTCTAACTGCATCTTTAATTACTCCGGTTCCCGAAACAACTATTATGGGTGTATCTGGCGAGTTGCGCGCTACCGAAGAAATTACCGTATGTCCTCCGATACCCGGCATATGCAAATCAACTAAAATAATATCCGGATCAAAACTCCCAAATATTTTAAGCCCGTCTTCTCCGTTATTTGCCGTTCTAACATCGCAATCATGGTCTTCAAATAAAAACTTTAAACTATTACACAATCCTTCATCATCATCTACAATAAGCACCTTCACACCTTTTAAATCACTATACCTAATACTTGGATAGCGTTCCATAAATTTTTCCCAAAAAAAATTTAGTTTTGGTTAACTTATTAATAGCATTAACAAAATTATTTAAATTATAATTTCATTTTTTCATTTATCCTATTCAGTAAGATGCTCATATCGGTAATTGGTTTTAAGAATATATCTTCTTTTACAAAGTTAATTTTTTTTAATTCATCCGTAAGTTTAAAATCACTGCTTCCCGTGTATAAAATACATTTCATATGCGAACAAATTTCAGATGCCCGTATTATAAATTCCTCACCATTAATTCCGGGTAATCTCAAATCAACAATTGCGGCATCAAAGCAAGAATTTTCCAATGCTTTAAGTGCTAATTCGGCACTTTCGAACGGAAAACAATTAAACCCCTCATCTTCAAAAAATAATTGAAGATTAAACCTAAGCTTTTCATCGTCATCCACAATCAATAATTTTGTTTTATCCATACTATAAAGGCAATTTAATAATAAATTTAGTTCCGGCTCCTTCTTTGGATTCTACTTCTAAAAAGCCGTTATGATTATTGGTTATTATCATGTACGAAACACTTAATCCTAAACCTGTTCCCTCTCCTATATCTTTGGTCGTAAAAAACGGCTCAAATATTCTGCTTTTTATCTTTTCAGGTATTCCCGGTCCGTTATCTTCCACTTCAATTCTTAAATACTTTTCGTCCTTGTAAGCGCGCAAATAAATTGTCGGTATTTTATTTTGATTATTTTCTTCTCTTAAAGCTTGAACGGCATTTCGAATTAAATTAAATAATACTTGTTCCATTTCGGTTACGGTAAATTTAATTTCGGGTAAATTCCGTTCATATTCTTTTATAACCCGAATGCTTCTATAGTCATACTTTTTCTTAAAATCATAATCGTTGTTGGCAAGTTCGTTTGTTTGGTCAATAAGTCGCTCAATACTATAAAGAACTCTTTTTGATTCACTTCTTCTGCTAAATTGAAGCATGTTTTTAATTATATCGGATGCCTTTGCCGATGCATTTCGCATAGATTCAATTATTTCAAATATCTGCCTTTGCTCAAAATACGTTTCAAGCAAGTTTATATCTATTCCAAGTTCTTTTGCTGTCTCAATATTTTTAGGCAATTCGGGACTAACTCTTCTTAAAATATTTTGGCAGCCCTGTACAATTGTTCCGAGCGGATTATTTATTTCATGCGCCATTCCTGCCGCAAGGCCGGCTACGCTAAGCATCTTTTCGCTTTGAATCATCAATTGTTCCATATTACGTGCTTTTGTTATGTCTTCTATTAATATAACGCATCCGGGTTTATTTAAACGCTGAATAGGAGTTATAACATATTTAATATAACGCATATCTCCCATATCATCAATTGAAGATATTATTTCTTCCACTATTTCTTCCAGAGGTTT
>CALGLM010000044.1 GCA_937930275.1 uncultured Ignavibacteria bacterium | reverse complement strand
AGATTACGTACGGTGACTGGAGTTCAGACGTGTGCTCTTCCGATCTACCCAAACGAAACAAATATGAAACCATACGAAATTTGGTACTATAACCAAATTGAAGGGGGAGTTCTTTTTATCTTTGGTGATTTAAACGGATATAATGATTACGAATTGTTATCATCTACAAAACGTGGCGAAATAAGAGACGATACTTGGCAAAGAAGAATTACTACTAATTAATTATGCGCTTTGACAAAAATAAATTTGAATACGCAATATTTAATTTTTTTGTAAGGATTGTAAATAAATCCGGTTATAAAAAAATAAGATATTATGCAAAAGTTTTAGCATTTATTTTTTACCATATTTTAAGAATACGCCGTGCGGTTGTAATTAAAAATCTTAAGACAGCATTTCCTTATTTTGACAAAAAAAAATTAAAACAAATTGCTTACAATAATTATTTTAATATTGCTTTTACTTTTTTAGAATCAATGCTAATACCAAAAATTAACAAAAAGGAATTGAATAGTAGAGTAAATTTGATTAATAAAGAGTTATTATTAGAAGCAAACAAAAACGGGAAAGGAGTGTTTTTACTAACCGCACACTTTGGAAATTGGGAAATAGGAGCAGTTTCGGTAGGGGCACAATTGGGGCTACCTATAAATGTTTTAGTAAAACCACAAAGAAATAAATTTGTATCCGATTGGATGGATAATATGCGATCTACTTTTGGGAATAAAGTGATTGCTTTAGGTACAAACGTACGAGAAATTTATAAAGCAATTTTGGATAAAGGGATTGTGGGAGTTGTGGGAGACCAAAGAGGACCAAGAGAAAACGGTGTAAGAGTTAATTTATTTGGGCAAAGTACCTCAACTTATCCGGGTACTGCCGCAATTGCTTTAAAATTAAAAGCAAATCTAATTACTGCTATTATTTATAGAAAACCGGATTATAAATACGATTGTGTTTTTGAAGAAATCGATCTGCCAAAAGATTTTACCGATATAAGTGAAGCTATAAAAGAAATAAATCAAAAATATATGGATATTTTAGAAAAATATGTAACATTATATCCTGATCAGTGGTTTTGGATGCACAATATTTGGAAATATTAATGACTAAAATACTTGTGATACAAACGGCATTTATCGGAGATGCAGTTTTAACACTTCCGATGATTAAAGAATTAAAACAAAAAGAAGACAATTGCTTAATTGATGTTTTAACTATACCGACCACAAATGAAATTTTTGAAAACTCGCCTTATGTTAATAAAGTTTTGATTTATGATAAACGGCAAAAAGATAAAGGGCTTAAAGCATTGTTAAAGCTGGGGAAAGAATTAAAAAACAACAATTATGACATCTTATATTCCCCTCATAGGTCATTTAGGACTTCTATTTTGGTTTTATTAAGCGGCATAAGAGAGACTTACGGGTTTGATAATTCATCGTTAAAGCATGTTTATAAAAATTTAATTAAGTATAATATAAAAGATCATGAAGTACTAAGAAATTTAAAGCTAATTGGTTTTAAGGAAAGCACTGCAAGTTGGAAAATATTGCCTGAACTTATAGTAAAAAAAAATACAAAAGAAAAAATTAACGATTACTTAAATTCAAACGGAATTGACTCTTTTATTTGTATAGCGCCGGGTACCGTTTGGGAAACTAAAAAATATCCGACTGAATATTATAAAACAATTGCAGCCGAACTTATTAAAAAAGGGTATAAAATTATTATATCCGGAAGCAAAAACGAAGAGGATATTTGTAACGCGATTCTTGGAATTTCAAATGAAAATATATTTTCTGTAGCGGGAAAACTAAGTATATCAGAGACTATTGAATTAATCGGACGAGCGAAATTATTAATTTGTAACGATAGTGCACCAACTCATTTTGGAATGGTTAACGATATAAAAGTATTAACCTTATATTGTTCTACAGTTGCAGAGTTCGGATTTTATCCGTATAATAGTAAAAGTAAATATTTAAGTTTTGATAATTTAAAGTGTAAACCATGCGGAATACACGGATTTAAGGAATGCCCGATAAATACTTTTGATTGCGGAATTAAATTAAAACCGGAAATTGTTATAGAAGAGGCGGAAAAGCTACTAAATGTTTTTTAAGCTAAAAAAAATAACATTACATGAAATAAAATCGGCTGCGGTTTACGTTACTCCCCATCTACCGATGTTACAAACTAAACGGTATAAATTTTCATTACTCAGTGCATTTTTATGGGTTACCTTATTTGTATTTGTTAATTGGTTTATATTAATAGTAATATTAGCTGTAACTCCCTTAAAAGATTATGTTTTTGCTATTGATAGTAAGGCTGTTTTCGAGCAATCTGCCAAAATTGATCAGCTTGAAAAAAAAGTACGGTTTTTACGTAGCGAAATAGAAACGATTATTAATAAAGAGCGAAAATTAAAATATGCAATAATATTGGGTGCTGAAGATACTACATTATCCAAAGATAAAAAAGTTGAAAAAAATAAGGTCTTGGATTCGCTAAAAAAAAGCAACATACCCAAAAAATTAAATGAGGGGAATATATTAAGCGGAATTACGGAAATTATTTCATCTATAATTCAGGGGGATGATAATCCGGTGTTTGTTTCTCCCTCGTTGGGAATAATAATAAAAGAATTTGACCCCGAAAAGGGACATTTCGGAGTAGATTACGGAATAAAAAGCGGTACGCCTGTATTTGCTATATCCGGGGGAATGATAATATTCTCCGGTTTTACAAGTGATGACGGATATACGATTATTATACAACACGGCGAAAATTATGTAAGTATTTATAAACATTTATCGGTTTTGCTAAAAAAACAACGTGATAAAGTAGATATAGGCGAAACAATTGCTTTAAGCGGAAACAGCGGTTATAATACTTCGGGTGCACATCTACATTTAGAAATTTGGCACAACGGCAAACCGATAGATCCTAAAAAAGTAATAGTGAAGAATTAGGAGTTTATATGTCATTAAAAAAAGAACATCCTTTAGTCCATGATGTTACAATACTTAGTAGTGTTACTGGAATAGAAGGAAATTTATACTCAAAAGGAAATGTAAGGGTTGACGGTATTGTTAAGGGAAATATTACTACGGAAGGAAATTTGACTTTAGGTGAGCAATCAGAAGTTACGGGAGACGCTGTTGCAAAAAATATTACCTTATGCGGGAAATTTAAAGGACAACTAAACAGCAGCGAAAAACTTGTGATAGAAAAAACTGCCGATTTACAGGGAGATTTATTTGCAAAGGTGTTAATTATACAAGAAGGGGCTAAGTTTAACGGCAAAAGCAGCATGAACGGTATTAAAGAATAAATGCCGCTAAAAAAGGAAGAATCGGAATCTCCGCTAAGGCAAGCAGGTCCTTATTTAGGTTTGGGAACTCAATTAGCGGCTACAATTGTTGTAATGTTTTTCTTAGGCAATTATTTAGATAAAAAGTTTGATTTGTATCCTTGGTTAAGTATATCGTTTGGGTTGTTTGGCGGTTTTGCCGGAATTTATAATTTTATTAAAATTGTTTTGGAATTAAATAAAAAGAGTAAAAATATTGAAAAAAAATAAATTTTTTGAGCTATTCTTTATTAGTGTGTTATTTGTTGCGGCAGTATTTTATTTTATGGGAATAATTTCGGCAGCCATGTTATTGCCGATTTTAGTAGCGTATATTTTAAATTTACTAAATACGTTTACGGCACTAAAACTATTTGACCGCTCGATAAACGGCTCTAATAAGTCATTTTTAATTAATGTTTTAGGCGGTATGGGGATACGAATATTATTTTTGTTAATTTCCATATTATTAATAATAAAAGTCTTGAATATTGACAAATATATTTTTATTTTTACATTCTTTATTATATACTTTTTTTTATTAGTAGCTGAAATTGTTTATTATAACACAAAATTAAAACTTAAGAAAATAAATGTTGATAACGGAAACTAAAGCAATAACCGATACACTGCATAAAGTAGTTGCGGATACAACATCAAAGGCACAAGATACGGGATGGATTTTACATCATATTTTGGACGGCAAAGAATTAGATTTCTCACCGTTTTCGATGATACCTCTACCACATATTAATTTATTTGGTATGGATTTATCAATTACTCGTCACCTTGTTTTTATGTGGATTGCTGCCGTAATTATGATTATTGTGCTAAGAAAAGTAGCAAATTCTTATAAAAAATCGTATGTGCCAAAGGGGCTTACAAATGCTGTAGAAACATTAATTTTATTTGTAAGAGATGAAATTGTAAAACCAAATATAGGTAAAGGATACGAAAAGTTTTTACCATATTTGTTAACCGTATTTTTCTTTATATTTGTTTGTAACTTTTTAGGATTAATACCTTACGGGGCAACTGCAACAAGCAATATTTCCGTTACGGCAACATTGGCGTTGTTTACGTTTTTTATAACGCAGATAGGCGGTATTATGAAAAACGGGCTTTTCGGATATTTTAAGGGATTAGTGCCGCACGGAATTCCCTTTTGGTTATTACCTATAATGGCAGTAGTTGAACTGTTAGGATTATTTACAAAGCCGTTTGCATTGGCAATACGTCTTTTTGCAAATATGACCGCCGGTCATATTGTGATTTATGCATTATTAGGATTGATTTTTATATTACATACATATTTTGTCGCTCCGGTATCCGTAGCTTTTGCATTGTTTATATTCTTCTTGGAAATACTTGTTGCGGTATTACAAGCATACATATTTACAATGTTATCGTCATTGTTTATCGGAATGGCAGTACATCAAGAACATTAATAAATAATTAATTATATACGGAGGAAATAAATGGATTTCGCATATTTAGCAGCAGGTTTTGGAGCAGCATTAACAGTTATAGGCGGTGCATTCGGTATCGGTAAATTAGCAAGTTCTGCAATGGAAGCCAGCGGAAGACAACCTGAAGCAGCAGGCGATATTAGAACATCAATGATTATTGCAGCAGCTCTTATAGAAGGTATCTCTCTGTTTGCATTGGTTATCTGTATTCTTTTAGCTTTAAAATAATTTAATTTATAACATAAGGCAAACACATGGCAGGAAAAATATATCTTGCATTATTACTTTCCGGCGGCGAAGCCCCCGGCAGTCCGTTAGACGTTAATCCGGGTTTAATAATTTGGACAACGGTAACATTTATAATATTGCTGTTAATTTTAAAAAAAGTAGCCTGGAAACCCATATTAGAAAGTTTATCTGCACGTGAAAATTCTATTGCCGAAGCTTTACAAAAAGCAGAAAAGGCAAGTAAAGAAGCCGAAGAGATAGTAGCCAATAATAAAGCTAACTTAGCAAAGTATGAAGATGAAGCTAAAGCAGTAATTGCAGAAGCTCGTGCGTATTCAGAAAAACTAAAATCTGAAGCCGAAGAAAAAAGCAAAGCAGAAGCTAAACGTTTAATTGAAGAAGCTAAACAAGAAATTGAAAGAAAACAGCAAGAATCTTTTAATATGTTAAAAGCTCAGGTTGCCGAAATAGCTATTACTGCAGCGGAAAAAATAATTAAACAGGACTTAGACAAAGAAAAACATACCCAAATAGTAAACAGGTATATTGACGAATTATCGAATAATTAAATATGAGTGATTTTAACGTTTCAACAAGATATGCCAATGCTCTTTTAGCAATTGCTATTGAGACTAATCAATTTGAAGCAATTTCTGCCGATGTTGATAATGTACTTGATCTGTTAACAAAAGTTAAAGAGTTAAAGGTAGCAATTTATAGTCCCGTTATTAAATTAGAAAAAAAGATTCAAATTATTGAAGCCTTATTTAAGGATAAGGTTAATTTAAAGACATTTGAATTTTTAGTTTTTATATTAAATAAAAATAGGGCTACTCTTTTAACTTCAATATTAAAACGCTATTGCCAATTGCGCGATATTAAAAAAGGGGTGGCAAATATTAAAGTTAAAGTTGCTTATGATATATCCGAAGAACAGCAAAATAGACTTAAAGACAAATTAGAAGAAATAACAAAAAAACAAGTTTCCTTAAATTTCCTTAAAGATGAAGCAATAATAGGCGGTTTTGTTGCAAAATATGATGATACGGTATTTGACGCATCGATAAAGCACAGTTTAGAACTGCTTAAAAAAGAATTCATACAAGGGGATAAGGCACTAAATTAAAATCAATCAGGAAGATAAAATGGCAGAAGTAAGACCTGACGAAGTAACCGAGATATTACGTAAACAATTATCAGGCTTCGAAAACGAGATAGATACATATGAAGTCGGCACTGTTTTGCAGGTTGGTGACGGTATAGCGCGTGTTTACGGATTAAGTAAAGTGATGGCTACCGAATTAATTGAATTTCCAAACGGTGTAACCGGGATGGTGTTAAACTTGGAAGAAGATAGTGTCGGTTGTGTACTTTTTGGAGAAAGCACCTTAATTAAAGAAGGTGACCAAGTAA
>CALGLM010000043.1 GCA_937930275.1 uncultured Ignavibacteria bacterium | reverse complement strand
AGTATATTATTAACTTCACCTAACGGAGGCGAAAGATATCAAGTAGGCAGTAAAAAAAATATTACATGGGTAAATATAAATTCTGTTTCAAAAGTTAATTTAGATTATTCAATAAATAACGGTGTAAATTGGACAAATATTGTATCAAATTATGATGCGCCGCTTGAAAGTTACGAATGGACAATACCGAATGTAAACGTACCCGGAAATCATATACTTGTTAGAGTAAGTAATGTTGCAGATACTGTAGTTAATGATGTTAGCGATAGTCCTTTTAGTATTGCCAATATTATAGTTAATAGTCCTAACGGTTCTGAAGTTTATCAGGTAGGAAAAAACCTATCTATAAATTGGACTTCATGGAATGTGGATTATGTTCAATTGCAATACTCAAACGATAACGGTATAACATGGAATAATATAAATGGTAGCATCTCTTCCAGCGAAGGACAATATAATTCGTATATTTTACCCGATATTCCAAGTACTCAAGCTTTAATAAGAATTGTAGATAATGCAGATGCTACAATTCTTGATAGAAGTGATAATACTTTTAAAGTACTTCGCCTAAATTTAACTTCTCCGGACGGAGGCGAAAGTTATAAAATAGGAACGACTAAAACAATTAGTTGGAATAGTAGCGGTACTCCGATTGTTGATTTAAAATACTCAATTGATGACGGTGTAAATTGGACGAATATTATCTCAAATTATGTTGCTGCAACAGGTTCGTATAATTGGCTTGTGCCAAATTTGCCGACAAACAATTTGAAAATTAAGATTTATGATGTTGCAAATCCGTTTGTTTCCGATTCTTCATCAAATCCTCTTACATTAGGTATTATTACCGTTTCGCAACCGATTGCCGGCGAAGTACTAAGAGCAAACTCGGTAAAAACCATAGAATGGACGGCATCTCCCGGCATTACTGCAGTAAAACTTGAATTTTCACATGATAACGGCGCAACTTGGGAAACTATTGAAAATAGCATACCCGCTCAAACAGGAGCTTACAATTGGATTGTAAAAGATGTAGCTACTGCTTCTGCATTAATAAGAGTTTCGCATGCTATATCACCCACCGACATTTTAGATCTATCGGATAATTTTATAATAAGCAAGTTAATGGTAAATTTACCTAACGGTGGTGAATACTGGCAAGCCGGCACGACAAAAAATATTACTTGGTCAAGTTCTGTTGCAGGAAATGTTAAATTAGAATACTCGTTAAATAACGGTGCAAGTTGGAATATTATTGCATCTCCGGTTGCTGCTAATTTAGGATCTTATACCTGGACAATTCCAGCAAATCTATCTTCTTCACAAGCATTAGTAAAAGTGACCGATTTATTAAATACTGTAATAAAGGACTCAAGTGATGCAGTATTTAAAATTGGAAATGTAAGTATTACTAATGTTTTTGGAGGTGAAAATTGGCAGACAAATTCTTCTAAAACTATAAATTTTACTGCTTCAGGTAGTATTAATACTGTAAACTTTGAATATACTCTTGACGGAATTACATGGACTCCATTTGCGTTAGGTGTTTCTGCTGCTTCGGGTTCG
>CALGLM010000042.1 GCA_937930275.1 uncultured Ignavibacteria bacterium | reverse complement strand
AGTGGCGGGGTCGACGAGACTCGAACTCGCGGCCTCCTGCGTGACAGGCAGGCGTTCTAACCAACTGAACTACGACCCCATTATTTTTAAGAACTTTTTTCTTAAAGTTAGAATGTAAATATAATATTATTTTTTTTGTTACGCAACTATATTTTAAAAATTTTTAGGTTTTTTATTAAATTTTTAGTTTATTTATTACTAAATCCAATATCATATTTATTCCTTCTTCAATCACTTTATTTCCTTTTGGCTCGTTTAACTTAATACCGTTAAAATCATCTACGGTTTTGCTTCTTAAAGCTAAATAATATATTCCGCTTATTAATAATGAAGTAATTACGTTAAAATTGCTGTTAATTTTAAACTTTTGGGATAAAATTTTTAGATTGTTTAATCCTACTCGTTCTCTTTCTTGTGCTATGTATTCCGTAATTTCGTTTTTGACGCTTAATTCCCAAATTAAAATTTCTGCAAATACGGTATCCCCTTTAATGTAATTATACTGATTTAATAATACGGATTTTAGAAACTCTTTTTTAGATTTTCCGGTTTTTAATTTATCTAAAGATATTTCATTTATTATAAAATTGGTAAAATAGTCCTTTTGCTTAATAAAATCTTTTAACAACTCGCCTAATCCGCCAAAATATCTATAAATTAAAACCTTATCCACTCCGGCAGTTTTAGCAATATTATTAATACCAATAGCAGATACTCCTCCTTCTTTAATTATCTGCTCTAAAGCTTCATAGATCCTTTTTTTAGTAGCTTCTTTATTTTTCACCATATTTTATATCCGATTTTTAATGATGCTTCCGGCACAATTATCCCCGGTTTAAAATTATGCTCAATAAATTTTGTTTCGTTATTACCGGCAATTTTTGCATGTACGGCACACCAAGGATTTAAGTATAAGTTATCTGTTAAATATATAAAATAACCGCTGCCTAAAGTAAAATAAACATTGTTAAACTCCTTAGTTAATTTACTATTTTTTTCGGTAATTTCATTGTGCCAATATTCAAATCCGCTTCCTATCCATAAATCTTTTAGTCCTTCTTCCTTCGTAAAAACATAATCAATTAACAACGCATAAACATTTGTATTTAAATTTTCAAAGTTTTTATCATAAACAAATTTTGGTTGATTAATTTTAGTAATAACCGGTCTAATTCTTATATTATCGTATTTAACCCAAACCGAACCGTAATATCCGCTAAAGACATATGGCAAAACATCTAACTCCAACCCGCCGTTAAATTTACATTTTTCATTTTGCCCAAAAATCATATTAGTTAATAATAGAATAATCATACCAAGCATCAATCTTAAATTTTTCATTTTTGTGTTCCTTAAAAATTTTTATTTGCAAATCAAATATATGTCACCAAATGGTGACATGCAAGTAAAAAATTGACAAATATAAAAAAACCCGTTTAAATGTTAGTTTTACAACAAATAAACGGGTGAAAAAGCAAACTTGTAAAAAGTTATTTAGTAAATACTATTTTACCTTTTTCATCAGTATCTATTTTAACGGTATCTCCGTTTACATATTTGCCCATTAATAATTCTGCTGCAAGCGGATTTGTGATATATCTTTGAATAGTACGTTTTAAAGGTCTTGCACCAAACGTAACATCGTAGCCCACCTGTAAAATAAAATCTTTTGCATCTTCTGTTACTGCCAGACTAATATTTTTATCTGCCAGCGATTTACCAAGTATCTGCAATTGTATTTCAATAATTTGCTTTAACTCGGATTTTAACAATGGCTTAAACATTACAATTTCATCAATTCTATTTAAGAATTCCGGACGTATTGTTTGTCTTAACAGCTCCGTTAATTGCACTCGTAAATCGCCGATTACTTGAGCAAAGTTATCTTCGTTAATAAAATCAAGCTTTTCCTGAATTAAATGAGAGCCAAGGTTACTTGTCATAATAATTATGGTATTTTTAAAATTAACGGTTCTGCCTTGGTTATCCGTCAACCTTCCGTCTTCCAAAACCTGAAGTAAAACGTTAAATACTTCGGGATGAGCTTTTTCTATTTCGTCTAAAAGAACAACAGAGTAAGGTCTTCTTCTAACTGATTCTGTTAGTTGACCCCCTTCTTCATATCCTACATATCCCGGAGGAGCACCAATAAGTCGGCTTACGGAAAATTTCTCCATATATTCACTCATATCAATACGCACCATAGCATGTTCGTCATTAAACAGAAATTCTGCCAAAGCACGAGCCAATTCCGTTTTACCTACTCCGGTGGTACCGATAAAAATAAATGAACCGATTGGTCTATTAGTATCTTGTAAACCTGCACGACTTCTTCTAATTGCATTAGCAACGGCATAAACGGCATCATCTTGACCCACAACACGTTTATGAAGTTCGTCTTCCAACTTAAGCAATTTTACCCTTTCGCTTTCAAGCATTCTTGAAACAGGAATACCGGTCCACTTAGCAATTACTTCTGCAACGTCTTCCGCATCAACTTCTTCTTTAAGCATTCTGCTATTTTTTTGTACCTGCTGTAATTCATCCGTTTTTAGTTTTAATTTTTTTTCGTATTCCAGTATAATACCGTAACGTAATTCCGCAACTTTGCCAAAGTTACCTTCACGCTCGTATTTATCGGCAATTGTTTTAGATTCTTCAATCTTACTTTTAAGTTCTCTAATACCCGAAATTAAATCTTTTTCAAGCTGCCAATGACCCCGTAATTGATTTTTCTGTTCAACTATATTCCCCAGTTCATAATTTAATTCAGTCAATCTTTTTGTACTATCAGGGTCTTTTTCTCTTTTTAAAGCTTCTTTTTCAATTTCTAACTGTTTTATTTTCCTTTCAACAATATCAAGTTCTTCGGGCATACTGTCAATTTCTATACGCAATTTACTTGCAGCTTCGTCAATTAAATCGATAGCTTTATCAGGCAAAAACCGATCAGTAATGTACCGTGACGAAAGCTGAACCGCTGCAACAATAGCTCCGTCCGTAATTCGCACACCGTGATGAACTTCGTATTTTTCTTTTAATCCACGCAAAATAGAAATGCTATCATCTTCATTTGGTTCGGCAACCAATACCGGCTGAAACCGTCTTTCCAAAGCAGCATCTTTTTCAATATATTTTTTATACTCGTTAAGCGTAGTTGCCCCTATAGTATGCAATTCGCCCCTTGCAAGAGCCGGTTTTAAAATATTGGCAGCATCCATTGCTCCGTCAGTTCTACCGGCACCTACAAGTTGATGAATTTCATCAATAAACAAAATTATTTCGCCGTTACTATCCTGAACTTCTTTAATAACCGCCTTCATTCTTTCCTCAAATTGACCTCTAAACTGAGCGCCTGCAACAATTGCGCCCAAATCTAATGTAATTATTGTTTTAGTTTTTAAATTTTCCGGCACATCACCGCTAATAATTCTATGTGCTATCCCTTCCGCTATTGCGGTTTTTCCTACACCGGGCTCGCCGATTAAAAGGGGGTTGTTTTTAGTTCTTCTGGAAAGCACCTGCAATACTCTCCTAATCTCTTCATCACGACCGATAACCGGATCTAACTTGCCACGCTTAGCAAGTTCATTTAAATTTCTTCCGTATTTTTTTAATGACTGATAATTTTCTTCTGCAGTTTGAGAAGTAACCCGTTGGTTTCCTCTAATATCTTTTAATGCCGCAAGAATTAATTCTTTAGTTAAGCCAAAATCTCGTAATAATTGTCCGGCAGCACCTTTATCTTGAATAACAGCAAGTAAAAGATGCTCGCTGCTAATATATTCGTCTTTTAAATTTTTACTTTCGTTGGCAGCTAAATCAAAAATTTTGGAAGTATTTTGCGAAAATTGCTGGTTTCCGACACCTGAGCCCGATACCTTTGGCAAGCGTTCTAATAATCCGCCCACTTTTATTTTTAACTGTCCGATATTTATGCCTGATTTTTGAATAACCGAAGAAACGACATTTTTATCATCTTGAATTAAAGCAGCCAAAATGTGCTCGGGTTCAATAATTTGGTTGTTGTAATTTTGAGCAATTTCAATACTTTCTTGAATTGATTCCTGTGCTTTTACCGTGAATAAATTAAAATCTATTGCCATATTATCACCTAAAAATAAATAAGCTCTATTTATATAAAAATATTATATGTAAAAAAATATGTTAAAATCAACAATTTTTATTAATTTTTTACAAAAAAAAGCAAAAAAATGTTTCAAAATCAATTTATTTAAATAATTTATTTGCTTTTTAAAAAATATTTAACCATTTTGCATGTGTAGAGCAGTCGAACTAGGCTGTTAGACTTTTTACAAATTAGTTTTCATGGTATTAGTCGCTCTGCTCAAGATAAGTAACAAAGTAATAATTAGGAGTAACAAATGGCAGAGCGTGAAACAGGAACCGTAAAGTGGTTCAACGCCGCAAAAGGTTTCGGTTTTATTGAGCGCAGTAAAGGCGACGATGTATTTGTACATTTTTCATCAATTAAAGGTGACGGATACCGTACTTTAGAAGAAGGTGCAAAAGTTGAATTTACTGTTGGACAAGGTCAAAAAGGTCCGCAAGCTCAAGATGTAATAGTTGTGAAGTAATTTAAACAAGATTATAAGCAACACAAAAAGCGGCTCTTTGAGCCGCTTTTCATTTTTAAACATATCGATATTTTATTTTATTGTTCTGACCTTTAATTCTATCTCGGAATTTTTTTGTAACGCGGCAACAACTTTCGCCAATAATTCGTCATCATAATGATAAGGATAAACTATTTTAGGTTTAAATCCTAAAACCAGATTAATAAACATTCCGTCATCCATAGTATATGGGCGATTTAAAGGTAAAAAAGCGATATCAACATTTTGCAATTTTTTTAATTCCGGAATATTTTCGGTATCACCTGCAACAAGTATCTTTAAACCTCCAAAATTAAAAACAAAACCGTTTCCTACTCCCATAGGATGATAACATTTATCGCCGTCTTTAGTTAAATTATATGCCGGAACAGTATTAAATTTTAATTTATTTATTTTGTATATTTTATTATTAACCGCCGCGGTAATTTTAATTTCGCCCAAACTTTTGCCTAAAATTTCTTTAATCTCGTTGTTAACAATTAGTTGAGTACTCGGCTTTATTAATTTTTTGATAACATCAATATTAAAATGATCGAAATGCGAATGAGTAATAAAAATATAATCTGCCTTAGCCAGAGTATCGTAATTTGGGTTAACCGCCGAGTTTTTTCGCAAAGAAGGATCTATGTAAATAACTTTATTGTTAAATTCAAATTGCAAACCGCTCCAACCAATCATTGTTAATGTTAAGTCGCCGCTATTTGTTTTGTAAACATCCTTATTACCGGCTATTAACACGGTAGTAATCGATATTAAAAGTAATAAATTTGCGAATAAATTTTTCATTTTAGTTTGTTCCCCTTTCCAAAATAATTATTGGTGCCATTTTGGCTCTATTTAATTTAAGCGTGTCGTTATTAAATGTATAGTTATCAATAGTTTCTAAAACTTGTAAAAACTTAATTTCATTATGCATTTCGGCGCAGACCTTTTTTGTTGAAAAAACATCTTTAAAATTAATTAATAAATCATTTTTAACTTCGTAAGTTCCCATAATATTGTTGCAACCAAAATATGCGGTAAATTTTTGATCGATATTACTAAAATTAATAAAATAAGATAACGAATCTGTCCTTGTACCCAAAAAGTTTTTAATTTTCCAGTTAGTACCGCTTAAATTGTTTTTAACAATTTTTTTAAGTTTGAAATAATCTTTCAAATCACCTTCTATAAAATTACCGTCAATATCTAATTGAATTATATAGTTTTCGCTTACAAAATATTTAGTAAACCCGTTTTCTCCGTTATTTAGCTCAATTTTATTGCCGGATTCATCAAACTTAAAAGTTCCTGTTTCAATAAACGGATTAACATCTCTATCTTGGTAAACCAAACTTAGTTTATAAGTAAAATTCCTATTTAAAGTTAAGGTTGTTTCTATACCCGGACAATCTGCGCAAGGTGTAATTCCAAAATAAGTACCTTCCCAATCCAACATATTTTTGGCGTTATGCTCATTTAAAAATTCTTTATTAACCGAGCACCCGGCAACGGCGCTAAATAAAAACAAAGTCAGCAAAAACAACTTAAGTTTATTCATAATTACCTTTTTAGTTTTCCATATAAAGTTATAATATTTTATTAAAAATCTCAATGTAAAATTTAATTATTAACGCATTAAAAATAAACAAGTTAAATAATTTAGCTGCAACAACTAACTATTTCCCTGTTATATTATAATAAATTTTGTTATTTTAAAGTTCTATTTGTTACGTGTATTGATTTATATAATTTGAAATGTTAACTATAAAAAAAGGAATGACAGATGAGAAAAAGCCTACTTACAAGCCTATTAATCTTATTTATTGCCGCAACGGTTTTCGGACAATCAGCCCCCCCAAAGCGTGAATACAGGAGTGCTTGGATAGCTTCGGTAACAAATTTAGATTGGCCAACTAATCCAAATTTAACAATCGAGCAACAAAAATCTTCACTTATTTCTTTGCTTGATTTAATGAAATCGATGAATATGAACGTCGTAATTTTTCAGGTACGCCCCGAGTGCGATGCTTTATATAAATCGAATTATGAACCTTGGTCTTATTATTTGACAGGAGCTCAAGGTTTAGCCCCAAGTTCAAATGATTGGGATCCTCTTGAATTTGCTATTCAAGAAAGTCATAAACGAGGCATGGAATTGCACGCATGGGTTAATCCTTATAGAGCAGTTAAAACAATAGGACAGTACCCTATTTCACCCAATCATATTTCCGTTACTCACCCTGATTGGATTTTATCTTTTTCTTCAATTAAAATACTAAACCCGGGTTTACCGGCAGTTAGAGAATATAACGTAAAAATATTTATGGATATAGTAAGACGTTACGATGTTGACGGTTTACACATGGATGATTATTTTTATCCATATCCTCCGGATCAAGTTTCTAACACAAACCCCGATTTATCCACTTTCCAACAATATCCTAACGGATTTACCAACATTAATGATTGGAGACGAGATAACGTAAACAAATTAATGAAAATGACGATGGATAGCATAAATGCCGTAAAACCGTGGGTAAAATTTGGCTTAAGTCCTTTCGGCATTTGGAAAAACGGAGTTCCGGCAGGTATTGTCGGTATGGATGCTTACAGCGTTATATATGCCGATCCTATTGCTTGGTTACGTGAAGGATCCATTGATTATTTAACTCCGCAGTTATACTGGAAAATAGGAGGTTCGCAAGATTATAGCAAACTTATGCCATGGTGGGCTGATTCAACGGCAAAATACAACAGACATTTTGTTCCGGGACATATTTTTAACGCCAACTACACAAACCAAGAACTTCCTAATCAAGTTAAATTGAACCGTAATAATGCAAAATGCCGCGGCAGTGTATTTTTCCGCGTTTCTAACTTTGTAGGAAATGATAAAGGATTTAGAGATACACTTAAAAATAATTATTATAAGTACAAATCATTTGTTCCTGTTATGAGCTGGAAAGATATTGTACAGCCCAATCAACCTCGCAACCTTCGCTTTGATAGAATCGGAAATAGTCCTATTGCCGCATTAACATGGGATGTTCCGTTAACTGCTTCTGACGGCGATAGTGCACGTTTTTATGCAATTTACCAGTTTGATAACGGTTTAATTAATCAAGCTGATTTAACTGATGCAAAAGCTATATTGGATATAGTAGGTTCACGTGTAGTTAATCCGGTACCAATGGCTTCGGCAACCGGTCAATACTATTTTGTAGTTACTTCATTAGACAAAAACAACAACGAAAGTAATATGAGTAATGTTATTCAAGTTGAAGCACCGCAAGCCCCGGTATTAAAATATCCGGAAAATAATGCGGTAAACCAACCCGATAATTTAGTATTGCGCTGGAACTATTCTAACCCGGCTTCGGCTTATCGTTTGCAAATTTCCAAAGATCCTAATTTTGCAACTGTTCTTATAGACAAAACTAATTTGACTGATACCGCATTTGCCATTCCGGCGCTTGAAGGACAGCAAACATTTTATTGGCGAGTAAAAGCAGCAAATATTGCCGGTGAAAGTAATTTTTCTGATGCAAAAAGCTTTACAACAGGATATCCTATTGCACCTGTACTTTTATACCCTACAAACAATACTTCTAACATTCCTATTCAATTCGACTTTTTATGGAATAAAACCACCAATACCGATTCGTACAGGTTACAATTGTCTTATAGCAGTACTTTTGTATCATCATCAATTATTATTGATACAGTCGGTTTAACAGATACAGTATTTGTTAGTCCTCAATTACAACCTAATCGTTTTCACTTTTTTAGGGTTGCAAGTAAAAACCAATACGGTTATTCGGTATGGAGTGCACCGCATGCATTTAAAACTATAATAATTGACGTTGAAACAGAAAATAACGAGATACCGACTGAATATAAATTACAACAAAACTTCCCAAATCCGTTTAACCCGACTACTACAATTTCATTTAGCTTGCCTAAAGCCGGATATGTTAACCTAAGCGTATATAACATTTTAGGTCAAGAAGTTGCTAATTTAATTGACGAAGACTTATCGGCAGGTAACCACAGAATTACTTTTGATGCTTCGCAATTAACCAGCGGTATATATGTTTATTCATTAAAATCGCAAGGTAAGGTATTAAGTAAAAAAATGGTGCTAATAAAATAATTTTGAATTCTCAAATTTGAATTTTGAAAATCCTCATCTCTTAACTGAGATGGGGATTTTTTTTAATTTTAAATGCTTAATGATATATGCTAAATATTTTTGAATTATAGAAAGATAATAATGCAGCCCGCTAAATCGCTCATGGGGAATTATAACATAACCATAAAATCACAAAAATCAAATTAATCACACAAATAACAGTCCGGAATAATGTTAAAGGTTTAGTGTTAAAGGTTGAATAAGTTCGCAGTTCCGAGTATCAAAGCTTTGCAGGATTGCAACAAACATGTCGTCATTATAAAATCACAAAAATCATTTCAATCACACAAATCACAGTCCTTACAAACTAAGTTATTATTCTTCGTTTAACAGATTATATTTTCGTTTTCTATTTTTCCAACGTTCCTTTGCGTATTCTTGCATATTACTAATAGTATCCTTTTCGTCAACTATTTCAAAACCAAGCAAAGTTTCAATAATGTCTTCCATTGTTACAATGCCGTCAGTGCCGCCATATTCATCAACAACTAAAGCAATATGCTCTTTTTTTTCTAACATTTTTTCCCATGCGTTAAACACCGAAGAAGTTTCGGGAATAATGCAAATTTCACGCTTTATATCTTTAAGTTTTAAGCCAAATTTATCTTCTGCTAAATTTTCAAATACAGTTTCTCTAAAAACATATCCGCTTATGTTATCGCTACTTTTATTATATACGGGAATTCTTGAAAAATGTAGAAAGTCCTTATTTTTTAAAAATTCGCTTAAACACATATTTTCATCCGCTACAACCATAACCACTCTTGGTGTTTTAATTTCTTCTATGGTTACTGATTTTAACTTAATTAAATTTTGAATTATTTTATTTTCTTTTTCTTCAAAAACACCTTCTTCTAATCCTAAATTTGCCATTGCTAAAAATTCATCTCTCCCAAATGTGTTAATGTTTTCTTTTTTAGAAATTAACCTTGAAATAAACGATGAAGCCGCAACTAAAGGATAAGTAATAAATAACATAACAGATAAAACAGGAACGGAAACACTAAATAATTCCTTATAGTAATTTGCTCCTATAGTTTTTGGAATAATTTCAGTTAAAACCAAGATTAAAATTGTTAAAACTGCCGAAACTATTCCGAAATAAGCTTCTCCAAAAACAACCGCTGCCTGTGCACCAACACCCGCCGCACCTACGGTATGTGCAATAGTATTAAGCGTTAAAATAGCAGAAAGAGGTTTTTCGATATTTTTTTTAAATTCAATAAATTTTTTAGCTATTTTATTATCGGCAGGATACTTTGTTTTTACATAAGTAACTTGAGTTGAAAGTAAAACGGCTTCTAATATTGAACATAAAAATGAAATTATTAAAGCGGTAAATAAATAAATTAAAAGTAATGACATAGCAAATGTTTAGAATTAAATAAAATAATATAACAAAAGAATTAACCAAAAGTTCTAAAAACAATTAAAGACGCTAATTAAAAAATTTTAACAAAAAGTTAATTTTGTTAATGACTTAAGTAATTAAATTTATTATATTTAAAGTAGTGAAATAGAAGTAAAATTAATTAATAAGGTAGAAGATTTTTGATGATTCAGAAAAGGCAATTGCTATTATTAGTTTGTAAACTAGAATAGAGGAAAGTCCGGACTCCACAGAACGGGGTGCCGGGTAACGCCCGGGGGCTAATTGCGAAAGCAATTAGCTACGGAAAGTGCAACAGAAAATATACCGCCCTATTTATAGGGTAAGGGTGAAAAGGCAGGTTAAAAGCCTACCGCATCTATAGTAATATAGGTGGTCCCCAAAAGGGAGTGTACTTAACGTATATCACTGCAAACCCCACTCGGAGCAAGGTCATGTAAGAAAAGTTCTTTCCTAAGGGAAAGACAAGGTTGTTCGCTTTGACATCTTTTCGGGTAGACTGCTAGATTGACGGAGTAATCCGTCAGCGAGATAAATAATTGCCGTCTGCATTATATGCGGAAACAGAATCCGGCTTATTGAATGAATCATCATTTTTCTTCGCCTTTAAGCGAGAAAAATGTTCGATAAAATTTGGAAATTTAAAGACCCCCCAGATAACCTTACGGTTAAGGCTTTAGCGGATAGTTTAAATATATCCGAAGTATTAGCCAGACTATTGGTGCAGCGTAGTGTTACGGGTTTTTTTGAAGCAAAAAGCTTCTTCCGTCCTACGTTAGATACACTATATGACCCATTTTTAATGGACGGTATGCACGAAGCCGCCGGCAGGGTTATAGAAGCTGTTACAAATAACGAAAAAATTTGCGTTTACGGCGATTATGACGTTGACGGTACTTGCGCCGCTTCGTTAATGTATTTATTTCTTAAAGAACTAAATGCAGATGTTTTTATTTATATACCTAATCGCCTAACCGAAGGTTACGGTATTTCTATTCAAAGCTTAGATTACATTAAAGAGCAAGGCACTTCTTTAATTATTTCAGTAGATTGCGGAATTACGGCTGTAGAAGAAATTGATTACGCCAACAAAATTGATATTAACGTAATTGTTTGCGATCATCACAAGCCAAAAGATGTTTTGCCTAAGGCTTTAGCTATTTTAGATCCTATTAAACCCGGCTGCGGATATCCGTTTAAATTCCTTTCGGGTGCCGGCGTAGCTTTTAAACTAACAAGAGCAATAGGTTCTAAAATAGGTAGAAAAGAAGATCCGCTTAAGTACCTTGATTTAGTTGCGCTTGCCGGTGCTGCGGATATTGTTCCGCTTATTGACGAAAACCGAACTTTGGTAATGAAAGGGCTCGAACTAATTAATACAAATCCGCGCCCCGGTATTTTGGCATTAATTAAAAGTGCTCGTATGGAGCCCGGCAATTTAAGTGCCGGTCAAGTTGTTTTTTCTATTGCACCAAGAATTAATGCTGTAGGTAGACTGGGAGACGCAAACCGTGCTGTTGAACTTTTTACAACCAATGACCCCACTAAAGCAATCGAGCTTGCCCAAATATTAGAGTTTGAAAATTACGAACGCCGTAAAATTGATGAAGTAACTTTTTCACACGCTTTAGAGCTTGTTGATAAATGCGTAAATTTAGAAGAAGCCCCAGCCATTGTTTTACACGAAGATAATTGGCATGCAGGAGTAATAGGAATTGTTGCAAGCCGTTTAGTTGAAAAATTTAACAGACCCGCTATTATGTTAACAACAATTGACGGCGTTGCAAAAGGGAGTGCAAGAAGTATTGCGGGATTAAATATTTACGATGCTTTAGAAAAATGTAACGACTTACTATTACAGTTCGGAGGTCACGAAGCTGCAGCAGGCGTTGCCATAGAAATTAGCAAAATAGACGAATTTAGAGATCGTTTTTCAAAAATATTGCTTGAAAATTCATCACAAAATAAAATCACACCAGAAATTCTTATTGATTCTAAAATTACTTTTAGCGAAATTACACCTAAATTTGTTAGAATATTGGAACAATTTGCACCGTTTGGACCGGGTAATTTAAGACCCACTTTTTTAACGGAAAAAGTTAAGGTTATACACCCTCCCAAAATTGTCGGAGCCAACCATTTAGTGTTGGTGGTTAAGCAAAACGGTACAGATAAAATTTTTGATGCTATAGGATTTAATTTAAGTTATTTTGCAAATTTTATTGAAAAAGACAAAAATTTAATAGATATTGTATATTCAATTGATAAAATTATTAAAGAAGGAAAAACATTCCCTCAATTAAGGATAAAAGATATTAAATTAAGTATATAAAAAAAGATAATTTAGGAGAACCTATGTCAGGACACTCAAAATGGGCAACAATTAAAAGAAAAAAAGCATCATTGGATGCAAAACGCGGAAAATTGTTTACCAAATTAATTAAAGAAATATCCGTTGCGGTAAGAACAGGCGGTTCGGATCTTAACGGTAACCCACGTTTACGTCTTGCTTATGATAATGCCCGTGGTGCAAATATGCCTTTAGATAACATTGAAAGAGCTATTAAAAAAGCTGCCGGTGAACTTGACGGTGCCAGTTATACCGAAATTACTTACGAAGGATACGGTCCCGGTGGTGTTGCGGTTATGATTGAAAGCTTAACCGATAACAAAACCGCACGGTTGCCGAAGTAAGACATTTGCTTTCAAAATACGGCGGTAGCATGGGAGAAAGCGGTTCCGTTGCTTGGATGTTTGACCGTAAAGGAATTATTACTTTACCGAAACAAGGCAAAACAGAAGATGATTTAATGGAAATAGTTTTAGATGCAGGCGCTGACGATTTAACAACAGAAGACGAATTTTTTGAAGTTACTTCTTCAATCGAAAACTTTGAAACCGTTCGTAAAGCTATTGCAGAAAAAAACTTAACTATTGATAACGCAAGTTTACAATGGGTTGCAAAAAACAACATTACCGTTACAGGCGAAGATGCAGAAAAAGTAATGAAACTTATTGAAGCTTTAGAAGATAGTGATGACGTTCAAAACGTTTTTAGCAATGCAGATATTACCGAATAGTTTTGGTATTATGTGATAATTTTAGGTGTTGACCCCGGATCTCTTTTTACAGGGTACGGGGTTATTAATTACGATTCAAAACTTTCTTATATTGTTTCAGGTATAATTAAACTTTCCGGCAGCATGCCTATGCCCGAAAGACTCGGAATAATTTACTCCGAATTAACAAAAGTTATTAAAGAGTACAAACCCACTGAATTTTCAATAGAAACTGCTTTTTTTGGAAAGAATGTTCAATCTGCCCTAAAGATTGGATATGCTCGCGGTTCCGCAATTCTTTCCGCTTACCATAATTCGCTAAATATTTGTGAATACTCGCCGCGAGAAATAAAGAAATCAATTGCCGGTACGGGGTCGGCAACAAAAGAACAAGTGGGATTTATGGTTAAAACTTTACTTAAAACAGATAAATCATTTGTTCGTTTAGACGAAACCGATGCTATTGCCGCCGCTATTTGTCACGCATTTAGATACAAAAACATTAATACAAAAAGCGGTTCATGGAAATCTTTTTTAGAATCAAATCCACATTTAATTATTAGCGGATAACTACCATGATTGGATATTTAAAAGGGAATATAGTTAATCTTGCTCCGACCAAATTATTGCTTGATGTAAACGGAGTAGGTTATAATGTTTTTATTTCGTTAAACACTTTTAACAAATTAACTGCACTACCAAACCCAATAGCTGTTTTTACACATCTTAGCGTACGGCAAGATAGCATGGATTTATACGGCTTTTTTACTACTTCCGAAAAAGAGATGTTTGAATTATTAATTTCTGTAACCGGAATAGGTCCAAAATTAGCATTAGGGATATTATCGGGAATACAAACGGATGAGCTTAAAAACGCAGTTAGTTCCGGCAATATTGGTAGAATTAAAGCCGTACCCGGTATAGGCAAAAAAACTGCCGAAAGATTAATTTTAGAACTAAAAGATAAAATGTTTAACATTAAAGACGAATTTATTTCAACCGGTTCATCTAAAACATTTGAAATTAAAGCAGATGCTGTTGCAGCTTTAAATATGCTTGGTTACACTCCCAAATTTACCGAAAAAGTTATTAAGCAAATTTTAGACGAAAAACCCGATATATCACTGGAAGAATTAATAAAATTATCCCTTTCGTATCTTAATAAACCTTAAATTTTAATATTATCGTAAAGTTTTTTATTTTTAAAGATTAAAATTTTGCGAGATATTAAATTGGCTAAAAGTAAAAAAACTTCTCCCGTTATTAACAAAAATTCAAGAACAACGCCACAAGTACTAAAAAAGAAAAATCCCTTTTGGTTTTACATAATTGCAATATTAATTCCTGTTGCTTTTTTTGTTATTTTGGAATTATCTTTACGTCTATTTAACTATGGGCAAAATATTGAACAGTGGGTAAAAGTAACTGACCAACATTATATGCTTAATCCCGATATTGCATATAGATATTTTTATACAACCAAAAATATACCGTACTCATCAAAAGATATTTTTTACATTAAAAAGAGACCCAATACATTTAGATTGTTTGTATTAGGAGAAAGCAGTGCGGCAGGTTTTCCCAGCGGACCGAGCGGTACTTTTCCGAGATACATTCAAAAACGATTAAAATTAATGTATCCCAATACAAATATTGAAGTCGTAAACGTTTCTATGGCTGCTATCAATACATATACCTTATTAGATTTATTACCCGGTATTATTGAACAAAAACCGGACTTGGTACTATTTTATACGGGACATAACGAGTATTACGGCGCTTTAGGTGTGGGCTCAACCGAATCTTTAGGGGCATATAGAAGCATCGTTAATTTAATGCTTAAATTAAACAAATACAAAACTGTTGAACTTTTAAGAAATACAATTAAGTATGTTGTGGGTGTTTTTAGCTCATCCGACGAGCAAAAAGGGGGAACTTTAATGGCTCGTATGGCAAAAGAACAATATATTCCTTATAAATCATCAGTTTATGAACTTGGCGTAAAACAGTTTGAAGGAAATATGAGGGACATGCTTAATTTATTAAAAGAAAACAATATTCCGGTAATTTTAGGCAACCTTACCTCAAACTTGCGTGACCAAAAGCCTTTTATTAGCGATGATAAAAATAGCGCCATTAATACTTTTAAAAAAGCTACCGAACTTTTGGAAAAAGGAGATAGTGTAACTGCAAAAAGACTGTTTATAAAAGCAAAAGATTTAGATTTATTACGCTTTCGTGCTTCGGAAGACATTAATAACACAATATTTAAACTCGGCAAAGATTTCGGTTATCCCGTAATTAATGTTGATTCTGCTTTTTGTGCAATTAGCAGATACGGAATAACCGGAGACGAATTAATGACCGACCACTTGCACCCGACAGTAAGCGGATACAACTATTTGGGTAAACTATTTTTTGAACAAATGTTAAAAAGTAATCTTTTACCAAAAGAAAAATCAAGCATATCTGACCCTATAGAGCAAGATAGAGAAACCGTAAATAATTTAATATTTACAAGATTGGATTCTACAATTTCAAGATATAGAATTACTATATTAAAAGCTGACTGGCCCTATACCGATAAACCCTTAACCACTACACAAGTTGTAATGCAATTTGATGTTAAAGATTACATAGATAGTTTATCGTTATATGTTATTGACGATAAATTGACTTGGGAAAATTCTCATAGAAAAGCCGCAACTTATTACCTTAACAAAGGAAAAATAGCCGATTTTAGAAAAGAAATGGACGCTTTGATTGATATATTCCCCATTATAACCGATTATTATTCCGTTGCATATTCACAATTAATGCAAGCAAAAGCTTTTAGCGATTCCTACTACTACCTAAAAAAAGAGTACGATATAAACCCTAATGTTTTTAACACAAAATGGCTTGGAATAATAGATTTATCGCAAGATAGAGTTGATAGCGCCATAAAATATTTAGAAGAAAGTTTAGGTTTTAATAGTTCCGATTTACAGGTTTTATATAATATTTCGGGGGCATATGCCAAAAAGAAACAATACAAAAAAGCTTTTAATTATATTAACAGATGTGTAAGCATTAACCCCAATTTTCCGGGTGCTCAAATTTTATATGCTCAATTAAAACAGTTAGCAAAATAATGCGGAATTAAAAAACAAAACTGCAATAATTATTTAACTTAAAAACAGTTCTACTTTTTAGTAATTGCTTATTCTCGTTTTAATTGTTAATTTACAAGTAATATTCTTTTTTAATGTTAGCATGAAAATAATATAAAAAATTAACAGTCCCGAAGGAAGAAATTTAGAATTTAAAGAAATAATACCGGAAAACGAGAGCATTGCAAAAACGGCTGTTGCTTTTAGCAATGACGGAGGCGGTGAAATATTTATCGGAATTAAAAATAATCCCCGAACAATCACCGGTGTTAACGAGAAGGATTTATTAATACTTGAAGAAAAAATAACAAATATAATTAATGATAGTTGTTTTCCCACAATTTTAATTGATGTTCTTTCTGTTAAAGTTAATGATAAATATTTACTTGTAGTTAAAATACCTAAGGGAAGTATTCCGCCTTATTTTTTAAAAGCAGAAGGCAAAGAAAAAGGGACATATATTAGAGTAGGATCTTCTAACAGATTGGCTTCAACAGAAATATTGCATGAAATAGAAAGGAAAAAACTAAATATTTCTTTCGATTTTTTGCCTGCCTATGATGTTGAAGCAGAAAAATTAGATTTAACAATGTTTGCTAAGGAATTTCAGAAAACTACCGGGAAAAAGGTAAATAAAGTTGCTTATGAAAAACTTGGTTTAATCAAAAAAGAAGGTGCTACGTATTTTGCAACAAATGCAGGAATTTTATTCTCTAACAACGAAATAAAAAAATCGTTTTTCCCATACTCTAAAATTGAATGTGCGAGGTTTAAGGGACAAAAGACCGATATAATAATCGATTCTAAAACAATTGACGATTCAATTTGTTTACAAGCAGAAAAGGTAATTGATTTTATTGAAAGACATATAAATAAAGGATCAAAAATTGGTAAGGTTTATAGAGAAGACAAATGGGAATATCCTATTTCTGCCGTTAGAGAGATTATTATTAATGCAATAGTTCATAGAGATTATTCCCTATCCGGTAAAGATATAAAGGTTGCTATTTTTGATGATATGTTAGAGGTTACATCACCCGGTACAATACCGCCGAGCATTGATTTAAATGATTTATCAACCGGTCAATCTGAAATTAGAAATAAAACAATAGCCCCAATATTTAAGGAATTAAAACTTATTGAACAATGGGGAACAGGCTTTCAAAAACTTTTTGATTCCTTAAAAGAATATCCCAACTTGGAAGTACGATTTAACCAACCGGCTTTGTCATTCCAGGTTCAGTTAATTAAAAATA
>CALGLM010000041.1 GCA_937930275.1 uncultured Ignavibacteria bacterium | reverse complement strand
TTGCTTTTCCATTCTTCCATTAAAACAAGGATTGGCTGTTAGTGACGCGTGACGAGTAACGAGTTTTTTGATAAGAAATAATGCATAACTATTTTTTAGCTACTAGCTACCAGTAATTTTATTCATTCATTTTTCATTTGCAAATTTATGCTTGGGAATAATTCAACATTCAAATGGGAATAATTCAACATTCAAAATTGAGAATTCAAAATTGCTTTTCCATTCTTCCATTAAAACAAGGATTGGCCGTCAGTGACGAGTGACGAATAACGAGTGACAAGTTTTTTAATAAGAAAAAATGCATAAATATTTTTTAGCTAATAGCTACCAGTTATTTTATTCATTTATTTTTTATTTGTAATTTTATCCTTGGGAATAATTCAACATTCAAAATTGAGAATTCAACATTGGTTTTCTATTCTTCCATTAAAACAAGGATTTATTTAGTGCTAAGTGTTAAGTGCTAAATGTTAAATATTTTATAGTGAGTAAAGTTAAAAATAGATAATTGTTTAATAATCATTTAATGACTCTGCATATTTAACATAAATTGCAGGAAAACATTCTTCAGTTTGGAGAGAAGAATTCGTAATTCAACATTCAAAATTGCTTTAACAAATAATATATTTTAAATTATAGTAAGTATTATAATTCGACTTATTTATTTTTAATTAAAATCAAAAGTTATAATAAACGAAATTAATTTTTTATACATTTCACAAATTAATAAAAGGCTACCCGATGAAAAAACTGCTTATATTAAATTTACTATATTTTGTATTTTATACTCATAACATTGTATATTGTCAAAATAATTTTATTTACGTACCTGCCTCAATAACAATAAGATGTAACGAACTGAATAAAAATGGAGAAGCTACTGGGATTATAAAAAAGGACATTATCACCTATGGAGTGGATAATCAAGGGAATATAACGACCTATTCGTATAAACATAACGGGAACAAAAAAGACATTTATTATTCATATGAAGGACCAGGTAATAAATTATCTGAGATATATGAATATGAAAATGGAAGAAAAAATCCCACAAGAAAAGAAAAATATTCATATGATGAGCTTGGTAGATGCATTAAAAAGGTCATCGAGTTAAGTTTAGATGGGAAATTTGAAGTTTATGACACAACTTTTAGTTATGATAACAAAAATAATATTATTCTTAAAACACATGATACAGGTAAAATAGTTTTTAATTATAATTCTGTTCCCAAATTAACAGAAGAAACAAGCTACACAAAAGAAAATAATAAATGGTTAAAAAATAAGATGACCATTTACAAGTATGACAAAAAAGGGAAACTATTGGTAGAATTAACAAAAATATTAATAGATAACAAATGGATAGATAATGAACGTTGTACTTATAAATATGATAAACTTGGGAATAGAATTTACGAGCTATATGAATCCGTTGGGTTTGGCGATGATTCAGAACTTGAAGAACAATCTTATATCAATTACAAATATGATAAGCATGGAAAGAATTTAATTCAAGAAGATTGGTTTAGTTTTGTAAGCGATAATACCATTACAAGATATTTTGAGTATGATAAAAGAGGACTTTTAGTTAAAGTAAATGTTAAGTCAAAACTCAAACAAAGCGGGGAAATACAACCATATTGGATTTTTCTTTTTGGCAATACTTATGAGGGATTTCAAGCAGATATAGATTATTTTGAAATTCCCACCGAAAATAATTAAAATAGTAATATTAAAAAATTTAGGAAAATACATTTTTTCATTTTTCAATATTTATTTAAAAATTTAGAGGATTGCCAACTTTTCTGAGAATGAAAATTTTGAATCTTTCAGTTTTAGTCGAACATCCTCTACTTTATTCAGCATTACTTATTTAGGGTACTTGAAATAATAGAATACCATAAAAGTACTCACCAAATAATGGAGATAGTTTTATTCCAACATACTAATATCCAGCGTTTTCTAACTCTTGACAATTGACTCATCTTATATTCAATTATAACTACAATAGAATATTTAATAAATTTACAATTAATCCTGTTTCTAAAATTATTAAGCTGTTCAATATTGCAATTCAACATTCAAAATTAATAACTCAAAATTATTCAAGGTATTTGCAAAATTCGGATTTACTGTACCAATCCCCGTTATATTCCTCACCCATTTTCTTTTCGTCAATTACCGTGATATTTCCTTTATTATCCATAAACACAAGTCTATTATCTTCTGCTTGTTTTTTAATCATAGTTAATAAGTTTTCGTCAGTCAAAAAATTACTTGGTAGTTTTTTTAAATTTTCGGCAAACATTTTTGTATCGGATATATCATCATTCCCCAAATCTTTAAACGTTCCGTTATGTGCCATTACTAAATTATCGTTTATATAATAAGGGTGCACACCGTCTATACTTATTTCGCCTTTTGATCTTTTTCTAAAATGAAGAACCATTGTATTTTCGGTTTCACTTCTAATTTCTTTATAATAGTTATAGACCTCTTTTAAATTTGGATTGGGTGCAAACTTTTTAACAATTAGCTTGTCATTTTCCGCATAAAATATTCCGATGCCATCCGGATTTATTTCATTATTACCAATAAAACTTTCATATGGTAATATGTTACTTTTATTTATTATTATAATACACATTTTATTCTCATTTATTGTAAATAACAAACTTTAACTAATTGTTTTGTAAAAGCATTACAATTTGTTTTTTTATTTAGCAAATATAATAACAATAATTCCCTATTACAATAGATATAATTCTTTAATATCATTAACCATAATCAACCTCATATTTCTTAAGTCTAAATTCTTAAATCTGTAGTCTATAGTCTAAATTCTAAAGTCTGTAGTTTGTTATAAATGAAAATAAATTTTGTAAGTTAATCTAAAGTTTCTTCCCGTTTCCGGCATAATAGATTTTACTCTGCTTAAATGGTTTCTATATTCTTTATTTAATAAATTTTCTGCACTAAGCGATACATTATTCATCTGGTCTAAAAATTCAAAGCTATATTGAACCGAACTGTTAAAAATGGCATAACCGGCAGTTTCCGTTTCAAACAAATCAATATTTCTTTGTGCTAATGCATATTCGCATGAAACAAATAAATTCAAGTTATCAATTGAATATTTAAACTCAACATTCCCTTTAAGCGGCGGAATTTGGGGTAAATAAATATTATCAGATTTATTTTTGCCCACTGTGTATGATGAAGATATTTTAATTGATAGATCCTCATTAATATTAATATCTGCCTGCAACTCATATCCATAAAAAAGTGCTTTTATTCCCTGACTTTCATAAACCGGCAAAAAAGTAGCGTAATTAATTTCCCCGGTATTGCGGGGTATTATATAATAACTTGAGTAATTTCTAAAAAAACTAATATTAAAATATAAATCTTCAAACTTATGATAAATAAATATTTCCGTACCTAATCCGCTTTCGCCTTTTAGCTCCGGATTACCTACCTCGTACGAATAAGCAGCAAGATGTGGTCCACGCGAGTATAATTCCTCAATAGTCGGCACTCTTGACGATTTATTAATATTTCCCCCTATATAAACACTTTTACTTAATGGATACAATACCGAAGCAGAAAGAGAAAACGTATTAAATTCCTTTGCTTTTATTACTCCAATACTTGTTAAACTGTTTAAATACTTTGGATTTATATAATCGTAATTATATCTACCCGCAACTTCAATTGCTACATTACCCACATTAAAATTTTGATAGTTATAAACTGCAATATTTGTTAATTTTGCAGGAGATGTAAAAACATATCCCCCAACATTAAAATTTCTATTATCGGTCGATATTCCTAACTGTCCGTTATTTATACCAAACAAGTTTTCGTACTTATATTCAATCTTACCAATATAATCGGCAACTTTAAACTCAGCTCCTGCTAATCCATTATGCTCGTATTCTAAATGCCCGTATGCTGAATAAGAAAAATCGACATCAATTTTATTTTTATCATTTAAATTATAAATAAATTTATAGTTAAATTGTTTTCTTCTCAATTCTATATTTACACCAAAAGGATGCGCACCAATAAAGCCGCCGGGTATTCCGTAATTAAGCGAATATTTTCGAGCCGAAAATCCTGTAATAATATTTCCGTTTATATAACTAATTCCAAATGCCAAATTGTAGTTATCTGACATCGAATTCTTTAAATAACCTTTCGGCGTATAAATATTCCCCGCATCTCTTGTGCTCGTTTCCAGATATATTGAAAAAGGATTAAACGGTATTTCTGAGGTAAAAGCTGCTAAATACCCCTTGTTGGCAGTTTCTGCAAAAAATCCTGCCGTACTATATATTTTATTATGTAATACTTCGGTTATCTCATTTCTTTCAACATCAACAACACCGCCAAAAGTAGCTGGAGTTAAAGTTAAAACTTTTGGTCCTCTAATTACCTTTATTTTATCAATTGTAAAGGCTTCTACACCAACTGCGTGATCGGGTGAAGTAGCTGATAAGTCATTTAATTTTATTCCGTTTTCGCTTATAAAAACTCTATCTCCTCCCAAACCTCGTATTACTGGACGAGCGGGGGAAGGACCCATAGTCCTTATTGAAATTCCGGTTTCATTTTTTAAGGTAGCGGCTAATGTTAATCCCAAATCTTTTTCAAGTTCTTTCCCCTTTAATACCCCCGATATATCATAAATTTCGTCAAAATAATTGTTTATTTTGTTGTCGTTTATTATAACGGTAGGTGTTTCAATCGTATTAGGAACAAGATATATCACTATACCGCTTTTATTATTCTTAACAAAATCGTAGTCAATAATCTTTTCTTTGTACGAGATATGCATTGTTTTTAATTTAATATTACCGTTGGGAATAATATTAAAAAAGAAATAACCTTTGTTATCAGTAGTTGTATATTTTTCGGTATCCAGCATAAACACAACCGCATTTGCAACAGGTTTATTAGTTTCCGCATCATAAACATACCCGCTAACAGAAAATACTTCGGCAAAAATATTTCCCCATAGCAATACAAAAGCGACAAACAAAAATAGTTTGTCGCCAATAAAATTAATTTTCATAATTAAAATATTTCTATATTAATTGGGTAAAATGTTTTTGCTACGGTTGTGCCGTGTTTAAGTTTAACAGTAAGTTTAGTCAATCCCACTGCTTGCCCTTGTATTTTAAATGCAAACGGTTCGTTAACAATTAAACCTGTTACTGTTGCAATACCCGTGTTATCCGTAACAAATTCAACAGAATGCTCTGCAATTGAAGGCTGGAATACTCGTCCCTCAGAATCCTTAAAATAAACTACCATATGATCTGTAGTTACATTAACAGGCAGTTTAATACTACCGCTCGTAATTCCCAAATCATCAGCAGTAGCAACTGTCGAGTCGTTTTCTTCTTCTTTAATTAATATGCTAATCGGTTCGCCGTGTGCACCTTCAATATTTTTTACAACAAGCGGAATTAATCCGCTTCTATAATCGGCATGTCCGTTATGCATAACAAAAAACTGAATTGTTGTTTTACCTTCTTTTAATCCGTCTAAATGAAATTCATACCCGCCTTCTTCACCTTCATGCTGGTAAACTTTTACTAATGAAGGATCACCTATTTCGTAGCCCAAATATTTGTCGGCATCTTTTGGAGGTTGAATAATATTTTCGTTGTTATCATAAAATTTAATAAACATTGCCTCACTTCTTGCACCATATGGGGCTACTAACGTATCAGTCGTAATTCCCCTTAGTATTTTTACCGATATAGCGCCGGAAGCATCTGTTATTGCTGTTCCGATAGCTTCAAAATGATCTGCCTGATTAATTGTTTCATTATCCTTGCTGCAAGCAACCGTTATAATTAAAAATGAAATAATAACAATAAATTTAAAATAATATCTATACATAATTTCTCCGTAAGTTAAATTAATAATTCCTTATGGATTTTATTATTATAGCACAACAACATAAATATTGTGAATAATTACGTAAGCTAATAAATAATTAATACTTAATTACTTTTGTAGTTATTAAATAACAATAACAAGTATTAATATTTTAAATTATAAATAATTAAACCTTATACTATAATAATACAATCCGACGTTAATGTAAAAATGCGAATATTTTTGAATTAACAACTTAACGGAGGGGCGCGTAACCGACTATTGTTAAAGTAGTTGCAATTATAAAGCTTATCCGTTTGCAATGGCTTTGCAATTATGCTTTTATAAACTACAATACTTATCGCAACAACATGTAATGTGGAAATTGATGAATGGATTACAAAATGTTTTTCGCAATGCTCGTAATCATGGTCTGCTTGCTTAAAAGGAAGATGTATGCCCGTATTACCTTTATAAGGTAATAAAGTAAATGCATGATGATGAATTCCGGCATAAAAAACAATTGCTAAATAACCAAATAGCACGGTTAATATAACACTGCTTTTAATGGACTTATTTAATTTTGACATAATATTAATTTCAAGCATATGTAAACTTAAAAACTTTTTATTATAAATTCAATGGTAAAAATATTTCTACATATGCAAAACAATTCTAATAATAAAAAAGTTTAGTTTAAAACTGGAAGTATATAAACGGTTGAACTTCTGCGGATTTTAATTGAATAATTAATTGAACGGTTATAATAAATATTAAAGCTTGTATAGCTACAGGCAAATCAGCAAAACGTTTACTGATTATCGGATTTTTATCCAACGATATAAATTGAGTAGCAAAACCAAAAACAAGCAATGTAACCCAAAGTGTTTTCGAAGTTATAAAAGGTATTAAGTAACTTAAATTAAAATTAAATATTATCGAATTTATCATTTGCCATGCGGTAGCAAAATCTGCTGCTCTAAAAAATATCCACAAAAAGGCTACAAAGTTAAAAGTAAAAAACAAACTAAATACTCCCCATATTTTTGTTTCAAAAAATTTACCTTTAACGTTATGTGAAAAATATTTATGCATAGCAAGTCCTACACCGTGCATCCCGCCCCAAAAAACGAACTTCCAACTTGCTCCGTGCCATAAGCCCCCTATTAACATGGTAAGCATTAAAAACAGATATTGTTTTGCAACACCTTTTCTATTCCCCCCCATAGGTATATAAACATAATCGCGCAACCAAAACGATAATGAAATATGCCATTTACGCCAAAACTCGGTTATGTTTTTTGACTGATAAGGACGTTTAAAATTATCGCCTAATTGATACCCCAATAATTTTGCAATACCTATCGCTATATCGCTATATCCGCTAAAATCGCAGTATATTTGTAACGTATAACCATAAACTGCAAATAAATTTTCCACTCCGCCGTATCCGGAAGGATTTCCGAATACAATATCACAATATTGCGAAATATAATCTGCAATTATTGCTTTTTTAATTAACCCTTTAATTATTAATAAAAGCCCTTCGTTAATTTCAGATTTATCTAATGCGACAGGTTTTAATAATTGAGGCAAAAAGAATTTAGCTCTTACAATTGGTCCGGCTACAAGATGGGGGAAAAATGTCATATAAAATGCATAATCCCAAAAATTATGTGTTGGCTCAATCTCTCCCCTATAAATATCAATAATATAACTTAAAGTCTGAAAAGTATAAAACGATATCCCGATAGGTAAAAATATATCAATTGCAGAGTATTTTAAGCTAAAAAGCTCATAAATATTAAACAAAATAAAATTTGTATATTTAAAATAGGCAAGAAGCCCTAAACTACTAAGTACGGATAACAGCAACCAAGCACGCTTTTTACTTTTTGTTTGTGCCTTATAAATATTTAATCCTATCCAATAATCAAATACAATAGTAAATAATAAAATACCTAAGTAAAAACCGCTTGATTTATAATAAAAGAAAAAACTAAATGCTAATACGTAAAAAGTTCTTAAGGTTTTATTTTGGTATAGATATGAATACCCAAGCAAAAAAAATGTAAAGAAAAACAAAAATGCTCCGCTATTAAATAGCATAACATTATTTGGATGGTATAAAAAAAGTTCGTTAAAGGCTTTGGCTAAATCCATATACTATTTCGGAGGTTTTAATAAAACTAAATGAGGATTTTTATTTGATTTTTTAATCGGTAAAGTCAATTTTAACGGGTACTTACTATTTTGTTGAATAAATACCGCAATACTATCCATCCATTTGGAAGCACTTTTCATTGTAGGATGAGCACCGTCACTTAATCTATCAAAAGTTAAATTTTTAGAAAGGAAGAACCTTTCTTTCCCGACTATTTTAGCTATACTATCATTTATACCTGTATCCTTTTTCCAGTTCGGCGGACCTACCCAAATACTTTTTATCTTACCAATTTGCTTTTCTATATTCCTAATATACTCGGCTCTGTCATTTAAATCGCGAACGAATAATTCGTTACCGCCTATTACAAAAATTAAATAATTTGGCTTAAATCGTCTTATATAATGCTTTAAAGTATCTTTTTGCGCCCAATATTTTGTTGACGAGCTATACCAAATAACCCCGTCAAAATCGTATCCTTGTTCTAAACAATAGTCATTAAATCTAACCGCCAAACCATGCAGCATTGAATCTCCGATCATTAAAATTTTAACTTTCCCCGTATCGGAAACAGATGTAGTATCTGTCAGATCTTCTTCGGCACTAACGTCACTTAAGGTATCTACAGGGCTATTTTCGCTATCATTATAAAGCACTTCGGCAACAATTTTTTTGTCAATATAAGTCGGTGCTTCATTTCTTTTTAACGAAACTGTTATATCTTCATCAAGCAGTGAATAAAAATTAAAAATAAATATTGTTGATAGTAATATTAAAATTATTTTCCTTAACGGAGTATGCATCAAAAAAAGTCCAAATTAAGATAAGTTAAGGCATAAAAATACTAAAAAATAGTAAATTGACAAATAACATGATTTTAAAGTTTGCATTTTTTTATTAATAATTTTAACTTTAAAATTAATTTAAATATTTAACTATCTTTATTGAATGAAACTTAAAAAAATCTTCTTCTATTTTGTCTTAATATCTATTTTATTTACTAATTATAGTTATTCGCAAATAACTAATTACAATTTTAAAGATAGTTTAGTTTCTTATTTAAAACTCAAATTCAATTCAGTCCCCGATTCTTTTATTTATATAGATACTAAACTTCAAAAATTATTTTACATAACCGATACTTCTGTAATAAAAGAATATACTATTAGTACCGCCTCGGCAGGTTCGTCATTTTATGCCGAATTTAATAGCAATAAAACCCCGTTAGGCTTACATACAATAGAAAGTAAAATAGGGGACAGTTTAAGACTCGGTAATATCATTAAAATGAAAAAAATTCTTGATACTGTTGGGACTATTTACACTGAGGCAGATAGTTTACCTTCGGATATTGAAGATGCAATAATGACCAGAGTAATAGTATTACAAGGAGAAGAGAAAGGAATAAATAAGGGTAAATCAAACAACGGTAAAATAGTTGATACTTTTTACAGGGGAATATATATTCACGGTACTAATAATGAAGCAGAATTAGGAAAAGCCGTAAGCCACGGTTGTATAAGAATGAAAAATGCTGATATTGTTGAATTATATAACTTGGTAAATATAAACACAATAATACTAATATTATAAAATTTAACGCCTTAATATCGGGAACTTTAATTTAATATTAGTACCCATATCGGGGCTACTGTTAATAAAAAATTCGCCTCCCAATTTCAAAGTCAATCGATGCGAAATTGTTAAACCCAATCCTGCCCCTTCATAATTTCTTGTATGCGCCAAATCGTCTTCTTGTTCAAACGGTTTTAATATTTTTTCTAATTTGGATTCGCTTATACCAATACCGGTATCATTAATATGAAAATATGCAAATTCTGTATCAACAGACGATTTAAGTATTACTTTACCGTTTGTAGAATTATATTTAATTGCATTATCAACCAAATTATCCAAAATTTTAATAATTTTATTTTCGTCACTTAATATATACGGTTCGGTATTATCCAAGTCCAGCTCGCTAATAAGTTCGTTTTCCTGCATAGCCGGTAAATGCAAATTAAAAACCGAGCGCAATAAAAAGTTCACGCTGCAAGGTTCTTTTTCCAAATCGTCAATACCCGATTCCAAAAAAGATATTTCAAGAATATTTTCTACAAGTTTAACTAACCTTTGCACCCCTTCTTTCAGATATGTAGTGTATTCCGATAGATATTCATATTCCTTATTTTTAATATCATCTTCTAACAAATCACTGTATCCGGCAATTGCATTCAAGGGGGTTCTAAACTCGTGAGACATATTTGCTAAAAATGCTGATTTTAATTTATTAAGCTGCATCTCTTTTTCATATGCCATACGAAGCTGTTCTTCGGCTTTAATTTGTTCGGTTAAATCAGTAAAGTTTGTAACAAATAATTTAATACCTGTATCAACTTCTTCAAAAAAACTAACTTTGCTAATATATTTTTTGTTTGAAATTTTGTCCGAATAATTTTTTGTAAGCACAAAAACATTAGAAATATTTAGCTCGTTAATAGCATCCATAACAAATTCGTAAACCGGATGTTTGCCATAAATATCCTCATCATTTTTGGAAGATTCTAAAAGAATTAAAAAATCATTAAAAAATGCTTCGTTTGCACTTTCAAATTTATAAATATTTTTTTCTTGCTTAATTATTAATATAGGATCGGAAATATTGTTAATTATAAGCTTCTGTCTTTCCGCAGATCGTAATATAATTTGGTTTTTTTCAATATACTCGGTTATATCATTTACTGTTAAAATAAAATTAACACTATCTACATAGTTTTTAACAACGGGATTTAATTTTAATTCCTTGAAATATTTTTTACCGTTAATTATGGTTGTAATTAACGATATCCATTCGGTTTTATTTTTTATTGCGGTTTTTATCGAATCGATATCTTTATCACTTAAAATATTTTGTAAAACATCAGGTAAAAAACCGTTATAAATATATTCAATAGACGAGTTTAATAACGAATCAAACGAACGCGAGGAATAATTAATAATCCCTTTATCATCAGTTATAACAACTGCAACATCTCCGTATTCCAATGCATTATGAAGGTTATTTATTCTATCTTCAATTTTTCTTCTCTCAGATCCGCTTGTAAAAATGAATACCATTAACTGGTTATCATTCACTAAAACTCGGTCTATGTCAATATAAAAATTATTGGGGATTGAAGATAAGTTTTGAAGTAAAAATATTTCAAAGTGAAAGCTGCTATATTTGCTTGCAGTAAGACTATTAACAAAAATGGAAAGAGAAGGTTCGGATTGAATTTGATTAATAGAATCGCCTTCATTCAGATTAAATAAATTCTCAAATGATCTATTACAATACTGAATTATTCCGTTATCTGCTACCAATGCCAAAGGTTTGGTTTCAGGAGTTTCAATTAAACTTTTAAATTCTTTAATTGATTCGAATGATTTTTGTTCAGATTCAAATTCGCTATAATTATCGGGCATACTCTTTAGAAATTCTTTCTAAAATAATCGGTTCAAATCCGTCATATTCAAAAACGTGATTTTCGTTAAATTTAAATTTATCAAATTTTTGAATAAAAGTATATACGGCATTCTGAATTTTTTCTAATTCATTCCATATTTCTTCTTTTATTCCGTCTAAAAGCCCGTTTAATGTATAACTTTCATCAATTGTTAATTTAGTTCCGTTAGAAAATCCCCCGATTCTGGAAAACAGATTTCTTATTCCGGTTAATCTATAGTTTTCAATTATTTCGTTCAAATTCATCTTTTCTTTTTTTAACGAAATTTGAGCAGTAATAATTGTATCTTTATAATTATCAGGAAATTTTTTGGAAATAAAATATACTTGACGCAAATCTTTATAAACGTTTTTTAAATCAAGAATTGTCCTAAATTCAAAATCCGAAATTACAAGAACTAAAAACACTCTATTATCATTTGTAAAACGAACCTCTTTTGCAAACCAATTTAGTTTTGATAAATAAACCGCAGCAGGCGAAAAGGCAATAGAATCCTTTGGGAAAAATTCGGCAACTTGTGATTGTCTAATAAATTTTTCGTATGCAAACGCCGGATTTTTTTTATCCGTATAAGGCGTGCTTGTATCAACATTTATAATTTTGTCTAACATATATATCTCCGCCTTATTATCGAAAAAAAACGCACAAAAGTTTAGTTAATCTATTTTTAACATCTTTTGATTTGTAGCGTAGTCCGATAATTCGGGATTTTCAAGCCTTTGCAATGTATTTACAAACTTTTCAATTCGTTTAATTGATTCAGTTATAATTTCAAAATCATCTTCAAATTTTTTCTTTTGCGTATCGGAAAGGTCGGAGTGAAGTGTATCAATACTCATTTTTAAGCTGCTTAGCGGATTATTTATTCTATGCCCTATAGTGCACGCCATTTCTACCAAAGCTTTGTTATGTTCAATTCCCTTTAGTTCATTTTGTAAATTATAAATTCTAATTCCCGACCGTATTCGTGCTAAAAGTTCTTGATTTTCAATAGGCTTTACTAAAAAATCGTCAGCACCTACATCTAATCCCGCAACTCTATCTTTTAATGAAGCACGTGCGGTTAAAACAATAAAATAAACTGTTTTAAATTCCTCTTTCTTTTTAACAATATTGCAAAGTTGCAAGCCGTCCATAACGGGCATTGTCCAATCCGCAACAATAACTTTCGGTTTATATGTTTGTAATACTTCTAAAGCCTTTGCACCGTTTTCTGCAGTCTTAACCTCATAACCGTTTTTTGTTAAAAGTCTATTTAATATAAAACGGGTATCTTCTTCATCTTCAACTATAAGAATTCTATCCAAATCCATCATTTACTAATTAGTTTATTCACTTTGTTCATCAATTCATTGTAATCTGTAATTGGCTTTACAATGTAATCATCCGCCAAACTTTCATCAAGGTAATTTCTATCCCCTCCCTTGTTCTTATAAGCGGTTACAAGCATTACAGGTATATTTTTAAATTTCGGATTATCCTTAATTTTACGAGTAATAATTACGCCGTCAACTTTTACTTTTTCTAAAAAAGTATTTTTCAAATTAATATCCATAATAATCATATCAATTTTTTTATCTTCTAATATTTTAAACACTTCATCACCGTCTTCGGTTTGAATTATTTTAAAGCCAAATTTAGAAAACAAAAAATCATAAAATTGACGCGTAAAAGGGTCGTCTTCTACAATAAGTAAAGTAGTTTTATCACTCATAAACTATTAAATTAGTATTTATACTTTACAATAATACTTATTCTTCTATTCTTTTCGGAATAAGGGTCATCGGGAAGTTTTAATTTGTTATCTGCACAACCTCTTACTTGTTCAATTTGGGTTGATAGTAATCCGCCGGAAATTAGAGAACGTCTTGCGGAATTAGCTCTATCGCTACTAAGTTCAAAGTTAGAATACCCCTGCCCGGTTGTTGAATACGGTCTTGAATCCGTGTGCCCTTCAATTACTATTCTATTATTAAGTTTTGATAGTTCTTTACCTATAATTTGAAGCATTTTATTTGCACTCGGCTTTAATGTAGAAGTTCCGACTTCAAAAAATGCGTCTTCCTGCGTGTCCATAACTTCAATTTTTAATCCTTCATCCGTAATTTCCGCTTGTATCTGATCTATAATTTGCTGAAATTCGGGACTTGAGGATAATTCTTTAATTATATCATCCCCCATAGTTTTTAAAGCCTGTCTTTCCATTTCACGCTGTTTCATTATATCGTTAACATCGGTTTGAGGGTTGCGAGGACCACCTTTAAGAGGACTTGACCCCTGACCTACTCCTACACCAAACGGATTTTTAAAATAATTTGCAACTTGTTCTTTAACTTCTTCGCTTTGACCTAAAACCCACAAAACAATAAATAAAGCCATCATTGCGGTAACAAAATCGGCATAAGCCACTTTCCACGCACCACCGTGATGTCCGTGCCCCCCCTTTTTTCCTTTCTTAATTATAATGGGTTCGTTATTTTGGCCTTCCATTTAGGCTATTCCTTTTTACCGCGTAAGTAAGCTTCAAGTTCGCCGAATGAAGGTCTTTGATCGCTTTGAATTGTCCTTCTTGCAATTTCAACCGCAACAATAGGAGGATTTCCTTTTGCATAAGCTACTAAAGCAGCTTTTACGGTTTCTAAATATCTAACTTCATCTTCGTACATATGTTCAATATTTGTTGCAAGTGGTCCAACAAAACCATACGAAATTAACACACCTAAAAAAGTTCCTACAAGTGCGCTTGCAACGTGATGACCTACGGTTTCGGCTCCTTCGTTAATACTACCCATAGTAATAATAATTCCGAGCACGGCAGCTACAATTCCTAAACCGGGGAATGCATCACCTGTTTTTTGCAATATAGCCGCAATCGGTTTAGTTTCGCTCTCAAAGGTTTCAATTTCAGTATCCATTAACGCTTCAATTTCGTGAGGAGGAACACCTCCGGAAAGCATTACTTTTAATGTATCACAAAAAAAAGTGACTGCAGTTTTATTACTTAAAAACTTTTGATTTTTTGAGAGGATCTCGCTGGATTCAGGTTTTTCAATATGTTTTTCAACTGCCAATAAACCGTCACGCTGAGCAACCAAAAACAAATCATAAAATGATTTTAACAATTCCATGTAATCTTCTTTATGAGGATGTTTTGCCCCCATAGCTTTAGGAATTGCACCGACAATTTTTTTAACAACCGGCAAAGGTGCGGAAATAAGCAAACTGCCTACGGCTGCACCTACAATAACAATATATTCATTAATTTGGATTAACGCACCAATTTGACCGCCTACCATAGTAAAGCCAATTATAATGCTTGCCAAAACTACAACTGCACCTATTATTATAAACATATATTTTTAGCTATTGTTTTTTACGTCTTTTTTTATTTGTTCAATTTTTTGTAATAACTGACCTACTTTTAATTCAACCCACATCCAGTCATTTTGGTTCTCAATATTTCTATCCATTATATCCGCACTTATCTCGGTTAATATAGGATAACCTATTGTTCCACCTGCTCCTTTTATCTCATGTATAATCATTTTAAGTAAAGATTGGTTCCTTTTCATAAGGGCTTCCGTTAACATTTGTCTTTTAGCCGGAAACGATTCCAAAAAGAATTTCCTTAAATGAGTTTGAACTTCTCTTGTATCGGTTGACGAAAACGTCTTTTTGCTTGCTTTAAATAAATCTGCACCTAATAATTCATTCATGTTTTTTATAATTGCGTCGTCTTTTATTGGTTTAGATATAACTCTATCCGCACCTGCTTCTATTGCTGCTAAAACATTACTTTTAGCAGTGTTGGCGCTAATTACTATAACGGGAATATCCTTAATTTCTTTTAGTACTTTTTTAACCTGAAGCATTTTTATACCGTCAAAATTCGGCATCATAAGATCTAAAAAAATAATATCAGGCTTAAATTCAGAAGTCTTCTGAATTCCCTGTAACCCGTCTGCACATGTAACTACTTCAAAATCATAATCTTCCAAAAATGATTTTAACGAAGTTAAAATAACATCCGAATCATCAACAATAAGTACTTTAATCTTCCTTTTTTCTTGCATCAAGAACGTTTAGTTTATTAACCGTAAGTTGTTTAATATCTTGTTCGGGTTTATCAGTACTTTTTTTGGCGGCTTCTACGGCATAGTCTTTTACTTTTTCGTAAATTTCTTCGCGGTATATTTTTACATCGTTAGGTGCATCAATGCCAAGTTTAATCTGATTATCGCTTATTGCTATTACATTTATTATAATGTCGTTGCCTACGCGTATTTTTTCGTTAATTTTTCTGGTTAGTACAAGCATTTTTATTTTTCTACAAATAACTTATAATCAATTTGGTATTTATCATTATCCAATATTTTTTGGAAACCGCTTTTTTCGTTTTGACTAATATAAACGGGTGCTTTTAAATTTACCGTAATATTAAGCGGATTTTTGTCCATTCTTACTATCCCGAACGCTTCATATCCTTCAATTTGTGGATAATTTTCTTCCAACAAACGGACGGAAAAAAGAGGAAACATTATCTCAGGTTCTTCAATATTTGTAAGCCAATAAAATAATCCGTCTTCTTCGGTAATTAATATGTACCTATGATATTCGCTAAATCCAAATATACCTTCTTTAAATTCAATGACAATTTCTTCATCAAATTGAAGTTTTCCAAATTGTTTTGTTATTATTTCCATTTTACTATTTGTGTTTATGAACTATATTATTTTTTATTTAATTAATATACTAAATTATAAGTAATCTAACAATGATTTTGGTAAAAGTGTTGAAGAAATTTTGTAAGTTAAATCCAAACTGTACTGTTTTTCTTGTAATTCTATCGCCAACTGAGCAACATCAACATCCTTTTCTTTAGATACGAGCTCCTGCAATGTAACACTTTGACTTTTATTTAATTCTTGTGTATCTGTCAGTCTATTCCTAAAACTCCCTAATTCCGATATTTTATTTATTAAATGTTTCTCAAAATCCGAAATTAATTGTAATTGTTCCGTATCGGGAATTGTTCCGTTTTTCAAAGTTTCCGAAACTGATTTTAAGACATTAAATATATCTGATTTTTGTGATAAGTCCGTATTTATTGTTGCGGCACTATTTTTTTCGCTTAAAGTCTGTAAATCAAACACTAAATTAATTTTATTAGTATCATCCGTAATTTTTATATCATTGGGTATGTTACCGTCAACTGTCTGCAGAGCACCGGTTGTAGAATTAAATGCTAAAGCCGAACTACCCGTTGTAACCGTTACTCCTAATGGGTCAACAACAGTATAATCCATTGTATAATTATTAGCAGCTGTTTTTGTGTAGTTAACAACAAAACTGTACTCAGTGCCTTCGGAATTATAAATTGAAGAGGTTACTGTTTCGGGTATTCCTACCGCACTTCCGCTATCCAAATTTCCTTTATGTTTTAGTACACTTGCAAATAGCTCTTTGCTATTCATGTTAATTTTTTGCTCGGTATAATTGGATATTTTTATTTTATGATCAGCATCCATTCTGCTGCTTTTAAACTCAACCAAATCTCCCGAAGCATCATAACCGACCGGTGAAGTACTATTATCTGAACCACCAAATAAAAATTGTCCGTCAAACGAAGTATTTGCCAAATCCATTATTGAATTTAAAGATGATTTAATTTTATCGGAATATTGTGAAAGATTATCACCAACGGTTGCATTGTTTGCATCGGTTAAATCTCTCAAAACTTTTTGAATTTCGTCTTTTATCCCTTCTAATGATGTCGAGCTATTATCTATATATGCTAAACCCGAATCAATATTCTTTTCAAATACGTTAAAAGTTTCTATTTGACTGCTCATCCTTATTACTCGGCTTGTGCCCAGCGGTTCATCGGATGGCTTATTTATTTTACTTTGAGATACCAGCTGTTTTTGTATCGTAGCCAAATCCGACTTTGATTTAGCTAAAATGTTCAAATAAGTTGATTGAATGTTTCTATCCGATACTCGTATCATAATTACACCATGTTTAATAAGGTTTGTAGCATCTCATCCGCTATATTAATCAACTTGGCAGATGCTTCGTAAGATCTTTGAAATTTAATTACATCGGTCATTTCCTCATCTAAAGAAACTCCTGAGTAATTTGATTTCTGCTCTTGTAATTGCGAAACCACCAAATCAAATGACTCGGAGTTTTGATCTTGCAGTACTTTTTCGTATGCAATCGAACTAACCAAATTAGAATAATTATCGCTTATTGTAAGTCCGTCACTAAGTTTTTTAGTTTTTAATGCAGCTATACTTTTTGCAACACTATTATTTCCGTCCGTACCGTCTCCACTCACCGCAATTTTATTTACATCACTTAATATTTCTTTATTTATTTCTAAATAACCATTTTCGTAATTACTAAAAAAGTTTATGCCTGTTTCAGGCGGATTTGTTGTAGTATATCCTTGCGAGTGAAGAGAATTGACTTG
>CALGLM010000040.1 GCA_937930275.1 uncultured Ignavibacteria bacterium | reverse complement strand
TTAAGAACTTTATAATATTCGGCAAGTGCAACAAGTAAAGAGGCACCACCTCCGAATCCGTTTAACAATCCAACCATTTGTGGCATACCTGTCATTTCAACTTTAACAGCCATTACGTAACCGATTAAGGATCCGACTACAAACCCAATAATAATCCATTCATAAGTAATGATAGAATTATAAAGTAATGTTGCTAAAATTGCAAGTAGCATTCCAACGGCAGCATATAAGTTACCTTGTCTTGCAGTTTTAGGCGATCCGAGTTTTTTAATGCCAAAAATAAATAGAATAGAAGAGATTAAATAAGTTAGTTCAATAATTATGTCCATAGTATTCTCACTTTTTCTTAAACATTTTTAACATTCTATCAGTAACTACAAAACCGCCGATAACATTTATTGTAGCAAATATTATTGCAATCAAACCAAAAATTGTGCTTATTGTAAATTGTTCCATTCCGGCACTTAAAATTGCTCCTACAATCGTAATTCCCGAAATGGCATTAGAGCCGCTCATAAGAGGTGTATGAAGTGTGGGAGGTACTTTTGTTATCAGTTCAAATCCGACAAAAATACCAAGCACAAAAACATATATTTCCATTAATAATTGAGTATCCATATTTAAAAACCTAATTATTGTTTAAAATTTGTTTAATTCTATCGTTTATTACTTCACCATTTAAAGATAATAATGCTCCTTTTACAATTTCATCTTCCGGTTTTGGAAATAGTTTCCCTTCTTTGACAATATGGTCAAGTAAATTCAAAAGATTTTTTGAATATACTTCGCTTGAATGAGTCGGAACAAGTGAAGGAAGATTTGATTCACCAATAATAGTAACACCATATTTGTTAACTGTTTTATTCTCTTCACTAATTTCACAATTTCCACCAAACTCAACAGCCATATCTAATACTACGGAACCGGGTCTCATGTTTTTTACCATTTCTTCCGTAACAAGAATCGGGGCTTTTTTACCGGGTATTAAAGCAGTAGTAATTACAATATCGGCTTCGGTAATATGCTTATAAATTAGCGCTTTTTGTTTTTGCAAAAACTCTTCGCTTGCTTCTTTTGCATAACCGCCGCTATCTTGCATATTTTCATCAGATTTTACTTCAATAAATTTTCCGCCTAAACTTTCAACTTCTTCTTTTACCGAAGGTCTAATATCCGAAACTTCCACTATTGCACCAAGACGTTTTGCCGTTCCTAATGCTTGCAGCCCTGCAACTCCTGCTCCCATAATTACAACTTTAGCAGGTTGAATTGTACCGGCGGCAGTCATAAGCAAAGGGAATATTTTACCCAAATAATTAGCCGTTAGAATAACACTTTTATAACCGGCAATATTTGCCTGGCTGCTTAATGCATCCATTTTTTGTGCAAGAGTAGTTCTCGGAATCATATCCATTGCAAAAAAGTCTATTCCTTTTTCTGCAGATTTTTTAACTACTTCTGTGTAGTGTAAAGCATATGCCAAAGCTATTAACAACGTGCCGGGTTTCATTAAATCCAATTCGTCTTTATTCAACTTGGCATTAAATAAGGGGCGTTGTACTTTTAATACTATTTCAGAATTTTCAAATAGCTGAACCGTATTTTCTACAATTACTGCTCCCATTTCTTCATATTTTGAATTGGTGAAACCGGCATTTATTCCGGCATCTTTCTCTATAAAAACTTCAAATCCTTTTTTTATAAGTTTATTTGCTGAATCGGGAGTAAGTGCAACTCTATTTTCTCCAGCTTTTATTTCTTTCGGAATACCTATTCTCAAATTTATATCTCCCATAAGTTTTAATTTTTAAATCAAATTTTTAACATTAAAGTTCATTATATTAAGTTCTTACAAATAAAACATTTTATCGTTTTTTAATATTTTCTTAAATTGTATTATAAGATTTTTATTATAAGGTAAAAACATGAATAAAATACTGACAAAAAAGCAACTTTCAAATGATGTTTTTTTAATGGAAATATACGCTCCGCTAATTGCCGAAGAAAGGTTAGCAGGGCAATTTATTATTTTACAGTTAGATGATGACTATGGTGAAAGGATTCCTTTAACAATTGCCGATGCTAATTTGCAAAACGGTTCAATTACAATAATATTTCAGGTTGTAGGAAAAACTACTCAACGTCTTTCTGAATTAAATATAGATGATACTATTGAAAGCGTTGTAGGTCCTTTAGGTAAACCTACACATATCGAAAATTTTGGAACGGCAGTTTGTGTAGGAGGAGGCATTGGTGTTGCCCCGTTACATCCAATTGCCCAAGCGTTAAAAGAAAAGGGGAATAAAGTTATAATTATTATCGGTGCAAGAAATAAAGAGCTTATTATATTGGAAGATGAAATGAGAAAAATTGCAGATGAATTAATAATTTGTACTGATGACGGAAGTTACGGAAGGAAAGCTCTTGTTACCGAACCTTTAAAAGAAGTTTGTGAACGTTCCGAAAAGCCAAATATTGTTATTGCAATAGGACCCCCATTGATGATGAAATTCTGTTCGTTAACAACTAAACCTTATAATGTATATACCCAAGTTTCATTAAATACTATTATGGTTGACGGTACGGGTATGTGCGGCGGTTGTAGAGTAAATGTAGGAAACGAAGTGAAATTTGTATGCGTTGACGGTCCGGAATTTGACGGTCATAAAGTTGATTTTGATAACATGATTAAAAGGCTAAATAGCTACAAAACAATTGAACGTGAAATGCACAATTGCTATTTAGAAAAAGAATATGATAAAAAGAGGAATTCATGAATATGCATAATCCGGAAACATTAAAGTCGGAAGCCAAACAATTGTTAGTTGATTACTTACAAAAAATAGATAACTTAAAGCCGAAAGAAAGAACTTTAATTCCTTCACAAGAAATGATTACGCAAGATCCTGTAGTAAGAAGAACAAATTTGGAGGAAGTTGCTCTTGGTTATACCGAAGAGCAAGCGCGTGTGGAAGCAATGCGATGCTTACAGTGTGTTAAACAGCCTTGCGTTGCCGATTGTCCGGTGGGTATTGATATCCCGGGATTTGTTGGTAAAATAGCGGTTGGTGATTTTGGAACTGCAGCACAAATAATAAAAGAAGCCAGCTTACTACCGGCAATATGCGGTAGGGTCTGTCCTCAAGAAACACAATGCCAACAGAACTGTACAGTCGGTAAAGCATTAAAAGATGTGGATAGATCTGTTGCCATAGGCAGACTTGAAAGATTTATTGCAGATTGGGAAAGACAAACGGGAAATTTTATTTTACCGGAAATTAAACCAAATACGGGTAAAAAAGTTGCCGTTGTAGGAAGTGGTCCTGCCGGTTTAGTTGTTGCAGCAGACGTAAGAAGAGAAGGGCATAATGTTACAATCTTTGAAGCATTTCATAAATTGGGGGGTGTAATGCGTTACGGCATACCTGAGTTTAGACTTCCAAACTCAATTGTGGATGAGGAGATTGATAAATTAAAAGCGATGGGTGTAGAAATAAAGACAAATTTTGTTGTTGGTAGAACCAGAAAATTGAAAGATTTAATTGAGAAGGACGGTTATGACGCTGTTTTTGTTGGCACCGGTGCCGGTTTACCGATGTTTATGGGTATTGAAGGAGAAAACTTAGTCGGTGTCTTTTCTGCTAATGAGTATTTAACCAGAGCAAACTTAATGCGAGCTTATGAAAAAGGAAAAGCAGATACTCCGATTTTTCCTTCGCATAAAGTTGCAGTTTTAGGTGGTGGAAATGTTGCTATGGATGCAGCAAGGATGGCTGTAAGGTTGGGTGCCGAAAAAGTATCCGTTGTTTACAGAAGAACTGAAGTTGAAATGCCCGCACGTAAAGAAGAAGTAGCACATGCTAAAGAAGAAGGTATAGATTTTTTATTTTTGCAAAATGCAAAGCGAATTTTAGGCACTGAAGACGGTAGAGTTAAGGCAATTGAATGTTTGAGATATGAATTGGGCGAACCGGATAGCAGCGGAAGAAGAAGACCTGTTGTAATTCCAAATAGCGAATTTACATTAGATGTAGATACTGTAATTGTAGCAATCGGAAACGGAAGTAACCCGCTTATTAGTCAAACAACGCCTGAACTAACTGTTAATAAATGGGGAAATATTATTGTTGATGATACGCAAAAAACATCTATGAATAATGTTTTTGCCGGCGGTGATATTGTTCTTGGAGCCGCAACTGTAATTTTGGCTATGGGTGAAGGCAGAAAAGCAGCAAAAGCAATAAATAAACTTTTGAGTAAATAATTATTATTTTTTTAAAGGGCGGATGTTATAAGCAGAAATATTTCGGAAAAAATTTTAGAACACTCGCCTCTTTTATTCCCCCCTTTTACGTCTTATATAGAATGATAATTACAAATTTCAATATAAATGGTTTATAGTGTTCAATTCTTCCATAAAGTGTTAATAACATATAATTGTACAATGTATAAAATTATTACGGCACAACTTACGGGGGTAGCTTTAAGTATTGTATATGGGATGGTTGTAACTAATAATTACGGAATACTAAATTAAACCCATATATGTATTTACAAGCACTATAAATGAACTTTTAACACAGTTGTT
>CALGLM010000039.1 GCA_937930275.1 uncultured Ignavibacteria bacterium | reverse complement strand
ACTTTCATAAATTAATTAAACCTTTATTCAGAAAACCCAGACCGCCAAACCTATGTTGCAACCAAAAAAGCCGTCTTTTGTTTCCTTTTATTCAATTATCCAATAGAAAATGACTTCCTCTTTCTGCTAAACTTAACAAATTTAAGTTTTGTCTATTTCTACCGGTTTACTTTAAAATTATTTACATTAATATTTTTATAAGGCGTATGCTATATACGCCTTATAAACCAACTTTATTTCATCAATACAAGTTTTTTTGTAGCCGTAAAATTACCGGCTTCCATTTTATAAAAATACATACCGCTTGAAATATTGTTTGCATTCCAACTTATAGTATGTAAACCTGCTTCGTAATTTCCGTTTACTAATACGGAAATTTCTTTACCGATTGCGTTATAAACAGTAATTTTTACATTTGAAGCCTTTGGTAATGAAAAACTAATATTAGTATTTGGGTTAAACGGATTTGGATAGTTTTGACTTAGGCTAAATTCATTTGGCATAAAATTTACTTCGGTTTCTGTTTTTGCAACCAAGCTTCTTGTACCGTCAAAATCAATTTGGTATAAGCTATAAGTATAAATGCCGTTATTTAAATCTAAATCAGAATATGAATATTTTTGTTTTTCGGTTGTTGTACCTACTCCTTTAATAAAAGCAATTTTTTGTTCATTTCTGAATAATTCAAAGCCCATATTATTTGTTTCAGTAGCAGTTAACCAATCTAAAACAACATTTTTACCGTCATTAACTGCCGTAAATGATGTTAATTGTACCGGAATAATATCGCTCCATTGGGTAGTTACTTTCATTCCGTCTATTTTCATACTATAAGCATTACTACCTTGACGTAAAGCAACTGCTCCTAAGTTTGCTAAATCAGCAGCCGTTAATGTATAAACATATGATAAATTCGCTTGTGGTTTTGCTCCACCCAATACAGGGTTTATATATAATCTAACCGTATCGTTATCGGCAGCACCAGGAATGAATTCATATTCTGCTACAAGTAAATATGTGGTTTTATAATCATAAGTTTCAGTTGTATAAGCCGGACTGCTTGAAGATTGAGCCAAACCGAAAATGAATTTTCCCGTATCGCTATGTTTTACAAAAACACGGCATCTAAACGATGTAGCTATCGGGTTTGGTCCTACGTTAAAAAAATAATCCCCGGTTGCGGCAGCAGTATCAACATTTACTAAAAACGAACAATAAACCGAACCTTCAGTTTGAGGTGTAAATGGTAAATTTATATCCTCTCTTGAACCGCTTCCGCCGGTAATTTGTGTCATATTACCAATACCGCTTAACGGATAATTAGGATATGTGAGATTTCCTTCTATAACTTTAACGGGTACTTGCCCTGCGCCGCTATGTGCCAACCACCCATGCTGTGTTAGACTATCTCCCACAGGATAAACAAAATTTTCTTCAACTAATACTTGTGCATTAATTGTAATAACAAATAAAATGAAGGAAATTAAAGTAGCTATTTTTTTCATAGTTCACCTCTTTATTTTAATTAATTAATAATTATTTTCAATATTACTTTTAATAAAGTAAATATTCTAAAAAGAATCAATAGATTCCTTAAAAAGAATAAGGAATCTATAATTAAAAATTGATTTTTATCTTGTAAGTTGTCTATATTTTATTCTTTGCGGAATTTCTGCGGCAGCACCAAGTCTTTCACGTTTGTTTGCCTCGTACTCGGTAAAATTGCCGTCAAACCAAACAGCTTTACTATCCCCTTCAAATGCTAAGATGTGAGTAGCTATTCTATCTAAGAACCATCTATCGTGACTGATAATTAAAACACAACCGGCAAAATTTTCAAGTGCTTCTTCCAAAGCACGCATCGTATTAACGTCTAAATCGTTTGTAGGTTCATCAAGCAATAGTACGTTTGCACCTTCTTTTAGCATCATTGCCAAATGTACTCTATTTCTTTCTCCACCGGATAGTGTACCGACAAATTTTTGTTGTTCAGCACCTGTAAAATTAAACTTCGATACATATGCTCGTGAATTTACAGCTTTATTTCCAAAATATATATTATCATCTCCGTTAGAAACCATCTCCCATATTGTTTTATTTGGGTCTAATATTTGTCTCGATTGGTCAACATACGCCAATTTAACCGTCTCACCAATTTTAATTGTACCGGAAGTTGGCTTCTCTTTTTCGGTTATCATATTAAATGTTGTTGTTTTACCTGCTCCGTTAGCTCCTATAATACCTACAATACTGCCCGGAGGTATTGAAAAATTAAGGTCTTCTATTAAAAGTTTATCATCAAATGCTTTTGTTACATTTTCAAACTCTATTACAACATTTCCTAAACGAGGTCCGGCAGGAATAAATAATTCCAGTTCTTTTTCTTGTTTATCAATTTCGGTTTTTAATAAATTTTCATACGAAGTAATACGTGCTTTAGATTTTGCGTGTCTCCCTTTTGGAGACATGCTAATCCATTCCAGTTCTCTCTCTAATGTTTTTTGACGGGCTGTTTCACGTTTTTCTTCCATTAATAAACGAGCTTTTTTCTGCTCTAACCAAGAAGAATAGTTCCCTTTATAAGGTATTCCCTGCCCTCTGTCAAGTTCTAAAATCCAACCTGCTACATTATCCAAAAAGTATCTATCGTGTGTAACTGCAATTACTGTACCCGCATAAGTTTTCAAATGATGTTCTAACCATGCAACAGTTTCTGCATCTAAATGGTTAGTAGGTTCATCCAATAATAAAATATCGGGTTTTATTAGTAGTAATCTGCATAAAGCAACTCTACGTCTTTCACCACCGGAAAGTACTTTTACGGGTGTTTCCCCTGAAGGACAACGTAAAGCATTCATCGCCATTTCCAATTTGCTATCTAATTCCCAAGCATCGGCGGCATCTAATTTTTCCTGTACAATTCCTTGCCTTTCCAAAAGCTCGGTCATTTCATCATCATTCATCGGATTTGCAAAAGAAGCATTTATTTCGTCATATTCACGCAGTAAATTAACGGTTTCCTGAACAGCTTCTTCAACAACTTCACGTACTGTTTTTGTATCATCTAAAATTGGTTCTTGTTCTAAGTACCCAATTGTAAATCCGGGTGCAATAACTGTTTCACCGTTAAAATCCTTATCAACACCCGCTAAAATCTTTAATAATGAACTTTTACCGGCGCCGTTTAATCCTAAAACACCAATTTTTGCACCGTAAAAATAACTTAAGTAAATATCTTTTAAAATAGGTTTTTTATCATAATACTTACTTACTCCTATCATCGAGTAAATTATTTTATTCGGTTCTACAGCCATATATTTCCCCTTAGTTAGTTAAATATTTTTCAATTATTTTATTTGCTATATTCATTACTTCAGTATCCCTATTATTTGCCAAAACAACAATAGAAACATGTTTTTCCGGATACCTTTGAAATACAGTTCTAAACCCGCATGTTTCGCCCGTGTGGTAAAATCTTTTAATTCCTTTATAGCTATCTATATACCATCCAAAGCCATAGCCGGTATTTTCTCTATCAGTTTTAATATAATTTGTATAAATTTCTTTCAATGTTTTTTGGGATATCAATTTTTCGGTATATAATATGTTGTCCCAAAGTAAAATATCTTTAACAGATGAGTAAATACCCCCGTCTCCCCAAACGGCACTTGTATTACTTTGATCAGAATAAACAATTTTACCGCTTTCGGTGGCATATCCAAATGCTCTGTTAACAACCTCATTTTCTCCTTTGCGATAAGCCACAGAATTGTACATTCCAACCGGTTTAAAGATTCTTTCATATAAAAATTCAGAATATTTTTTACCGCTTATTTTTTCAACTATCATTGCAAGTAAAGCATAAGCAGTATTACTGTATCTAAAATCAGTACCTGCTTCAAAATAAGTTGAATCAATATTACACATAATATTTAGAACGTCTTTATCCAATACTTGATATGATTCATCGGTTAATAGATCTTCATAGTCTATTAAACCGCTTGTGTGAGTTAATAGATGCTTAATAGTAATTTTTTTACCGTATTCGGGAAATTCCGGAAAAATATCACAAAGTGTTTGCTCAATATTTAATTTACCCTCATCGCGTAATAGCATAATGCACATGGCAGTAAATTGCTTTGAAAATGATGCGAGTCTAAAATTCGTAGAATCTGTTATTGTCGTTTTTTTATCTAAATTTGCATAACCGTTACTTCCGTAATAAACCATATTACCATCTTTAAATACACCGATAGAAATACCGGAAGTGTTTTCAAATTCTTTTAAAATATCTTCTTCCTGTGCACACATTTCAACTCCTAAAATGTTAAACAAAAACAAAAATCCTACAAATATTAAATTTTTCATAGTTTTATCATCTCTTCGGTTGTTATTTCGCTTAAATTTTTTACAACTTTTTCGGCTTTTGTTAATCTATCGCTGGTACCTATTCCTAATGCTTTCATCCCGGCCGCATGCGCCGCTTCAATTCCTGCAACTGCATCTTCAACTACAATACATTCATCATTTTTTAATCCCAATCTACTTGCAGTCAACAAAAATACTTCAGGATCAGGTTTTGAATTTTTTATATCATACCCGTCAGTAATTACATCAATATAATTTTCTAATTTTACTTTTTGGATAATAGTTTTAGCATTTCTACTATTACTTCCTACTCCTATTTTAATACCTTTTTCTCTTAGTTCTTTAAGTCTATCGATAGTACCGGGCATTATTACAGAATCATCAACTTCTTCTAATGATTTTGCAAAATACTCGTTTTTTCGTCTTGCAATTTCTGCTTTTTCTTCTGTAGTGTAATTTTTGCCGGATCCGGATAATAGAATATCCACGCATTCCATTCTTCCTACTCCTCTAAAGTTGTTATTCATTTCCCATGTAAAATGAATCCCTTCTTCTTCAGAAATTTTTACCCAGCTTCTATAATGATATTCGTCAGTAGTAACCAAAACTCCGTCAAGGTCAAATATAACACCTTTGTTCATTAAATCTCCTAATTATTCTTATATTTAAACTTTAAATATATTAATAATTTTGGAATTTTTTTTAGTCATTATTAGTTATAAAAATAAAAAGAGGAAAAATGAAAAAGTTTGTAGAAAATAAAATACCTCAAAACGGATTACTATACAATGATTTTGTTGATTTAATAAAAAATAAAATTGAACAAACAGATTCAAATTCTTTAGATGCTGATGAAAAACATTTATTTGATTATACTAAATTAAATTATCAGCGTATGTTAAGAATTGATAAAACTTATAAAGTGCCCTTTGAAATTGAAAATTTAATTAAGAAAATAGATTCATATCAATTATGGATGGTCTTAACAGAAGATTGGTGTGGAGATAGCGCTCAAAACCTACCCTATTTTAACAAATATGCCGCCCTTAACTTTAATATTGATTTGCGAATTTTAGAACGCGATAAAAATCTTGAAATTATGGACGAATATTTAACTAACGGTAAATCAAGAAGCATTCCTAAAATTGTCGCATTTAATAAGAACGGAGAAGAGTTATTTATTTGGGGACCCCGCCCTAAAGAAGCAGAAGATCTACTGAATAAATTAAAAGCCGAAGGTTTACAAAAAGACGAATATGTTGAAAAACTACATTTGTGGTACGGAAGAAATCGAGGTAAAGCTTTAGAATCCGAATTTATTGAAATCTTGAAGACTTTTTAAATTATTTATCTTCTCTAATTGGAACTGTTATTTTTACATCACATCGTATTTTTTGACCATTCACGGTACCGGGAGAAAAATGAGTATCCAAAATTGCAACTTCAACTGCTTCATCTGCCCCGTGACCTAATTTTTGTAATACTTTAGTATCTCTAACATTACCGTACTCGTCAATTGTTGCCAATACAATAACATCACCGGTTAATTTTAACCTTTTAACGGTTTTAGGTACAACTAAGTTTTCTATTATTTTACCCCAACCTCCGACCGGGACCGGACATTCCGATACTTCACAAATAGCTCTGTTTTTTATGTAAATAACCGTAGTATCTTTTTCGTCTTCTAAACTTTTTAT
>CALGLM010000038.1 GCA_937930275.1 uncultured Ignavibacteria bacterium | reverse complement strand
AAAAAATAATCTTTTATAAAATCACAAAAATCATACAAATCACAAAAATCACAGTTCTGATTGGTGTTAAAATTTGAAGTTAAAATAATAAGAAAGGATAAAATAAATAATCGGTAAAATTTCCAAAAGTAAGTAAAAAAATAATCTTTTATAAAATCACAAAAATCATACAAATCACAAAAATCACAGTCATAAATCACAGTTTAAATAAACACTACGGTTTCGCCGGGTGTGTTAAACGAGCCGACTTTTTTGCCTCCTACGTAAATATCGGCTTTACCTGTGCTTTCATGTCCTATAATTGCAACACCTTCTCTATCTGTATAAACCGGAGTAGTCATACCACCGAAAAAACCGGAAAAGCCGAGGACTACTTCTTTACCGTAAGGTTTACTTCCGTCTTTGTATGAAACGTAAATTTTTGAATGATGTTTGCTCATCATAAACTCCTTTTATTTGTTGTTTTGTTAATATACCAATCAATTAAAAATAAAATACTTAACAGTAATAACGGCGCAATAAGTAATAAGAAATATGAAAAATATCTAATTTTAATAAACAAAAACATAGATATTGATGCAAGTAAAAATAAAACAGCCCCTAATAATGCTTTTTTCCATGATACTATTAAAATTATTAAAAGAATAAAAGTGGGAATATTGTGTATTAAAAAGCCCAATAACATTTCACTAAAAGAGTGTTTTCCGTTAAAAGAATCTAAAGAAAACATTCCGATAAAGCAAATGAATAAAATGCTTATAATGCGTGGTAATAAAAATACTGTTTTGTTTTTTACCGGTTGCATAATTAAAATTAATATTTAGTAATAAGTTAAAATAAAATAAATAAAAATGCAAACGGAAATACATAAGGAGTAATTACGTTTACTCCTTATTAAATAAATAAAAACTTACCTCATCAAAACCATCTTTTTAATTTCGCTAAATTTTCCTGCTTGTAATTTGTAAAAATAAACGCCGCTGCTTATGTTTGAAGCAATAAAAGTTTTTGTGTGATTACCCGCATTTAATTCTTCACTTATTAAAGTAGTAATTTCCTTGCCTAAAGTATCATAAACTTTAAGTGTAACAAAATCGGAAGTTAATAAACTAAATTTTATTGTTGTGCTCGGGTTAAAAGGGTTTGGAAAGTTTTGATATAAGTTAAAATTATTTAATAATAAAGAATTATCATCAACATTTGTTAATAAACTATTAATGTAATTTATACTAATCCAATATGGGTTATAGCCATTATCAGAGGCTTTAGCCGTTGTAAAGAAAAAATATTTATTATCGGGTGTAATATAAGGAAATGCATCATCCGAATTTCCGTTAATTCGTATTGTAAGATTAATGGGAGTTCCCCAATTTCCGCTCTCGTTTTTTTTGCTACAATAAATATCGTTATATCCAAATCCGCCGTCTCTATTGGAAGAAAAAAATAAAGTTTTTTCATCACCGGATATAAGAGGAGACCAATCATATACTAAGGAATTTATACTTGTTCCGAGATTTATCGGAACTTGATAAACACCGTTTAAGCATACGGAATAATATAAATCGGTATTACTTGTACCTATATTTGTTAATTCAAAATATATGGTTCCTGAATTTGCAAACGAGAATTGACTTCCGGGAGTTTTGTCGTTTGGTATAGGAATCGTTAACGGTTTAGGTTGTGACCAAACAGTATCAAGTCTTGTTACGTAATAAATAAATGCTCCCGGTTTTGTTGAATAAAAATATAAAGTATCGTTACTTTTTCTAAAATAAGGGTTGTTTGTTTTATATTGAGATTCGGCAAACGGAGCTTGTTTTGGACTACTCCAAGAATTGTTAGCATATTTACTATACCATATTTGTGTTTTATTTGTCGAGGTAAAATATTTTACCCAATACATTTCTGAGCCGTCAGGTGAAAAACAGGGGGAACCATGCCAAAACCATTGTGAATTTGCCAAATAATTTGTCGGAGGAAAACGTTTTGCATATTCATCGGGCGGAGTTTGTCCTAAATATAAATTGTTTTGTGCAATAGATGCGGAATAAATTAAAGTAATTAATAAAATGCAGAATAAGTTGTTTGTAATCTTCATTATTTTTCCCCTGTTTTGTAATATATAGTTGTATAATAGTATTTAAGTAAGGACAATAATAATGCCACATAAATATTGTGTACATATTGAATGTTTTATGAAAATAAACGTCCGATAATGTACATTGTTGTACGAACTCGTACATATTAATTAATATGAATACTTACTGAGACAGTAAAACAGGATAGAAATTTTTAAGTACAACTAAAAAAGCGTATATTAAATAGTAATTGATT
>CALGLM010000037.1 GCA_937930275.1 uncultured Ignavibacteria bacterium | reverse complement strand
TCATTTCCTGAGTTTGCAGCAGGAATAATAGTGCCTGATGATGCTGGTAACTTATGGATTGGGACTTACGGTGGCGGGTTGATGTTCTTTAACGGCGTAACCTTTACAACTTATTCAACTGAAAACTCGGGAATATCTGATAATTCGATTACTTCTTTATTTTATGATAGTGACGGTAGATTGTGGATAGGCACAGTTGAACACGGATTAAGTATTTATAACGGAACAAGTTTTCAAAATTATAATATGACGAATTCAGTACTTCCTAATAATCGAGTTAATTCAATTATTAAAGATATTAACGGAAGTTATTGGATCGGAACAGACGAAGGAGTTGTAAAAATTAACGGTGCAAATTGGACAGTTTTTAACAAACAAAATTCCGGACTAAACAATAACTGGGTAAGGAGTATAGTCTCTGATGATTTCGGAAATATTTGGTTCGGCACTCCTGACGGGATTGATAAATATGACGGAAGTACTTGGGTGCATCATTCTTTTACGGGTTTAGGAAATTGGAGTAATGACATCGGTGTTTTGTTTATTGACAATAGTAACAATGTTTGGGCATTAAGTTGGGGAGGTGGTGTATCAAAATTTGACGGAAATAGTTGGGTTAACTATACTATTGATAATGCCGGATTATTAAGTAACTCACTAAGTGCTATAGTGCAACTTTCTAATAATGATATTTGGATTGGAGGGACGGAGGGTATAAACACTTATATTGATAATATGTGGAGTTCTGTAGGTCTTCCTTCCGAACAAATTAATGATATTAAGATTTCCAATTCTAATGTAAAGTGGATAGCAACGACTAATGGTTTGGTAAAAATTGATGGGAATAAATGGTTTGTGTATAATTCTTTAAATTCTGGATTGCCTTATAATAATATTAGATGTGTGGAAATTGACGATAACAACAATATTTGGGTTGCTACACTAACCAATGAATTAGTTAAGTATGACGGAACAAATTGGACAGTGTATAATTCTACTAATTCAAATCTTACAAGTAGTGACGGAATCATGAACATAAAAGTTGATGCCGAATCAAAAGTATGGATTGCAACTTATTATCGAGGTATTAAAATGTTTGACGGCACTGTTTGGAGTTTGTATGATAAAACTAATTCTGTTTTTCACAACAATACATTTTATGACATTGAGGTAGATAAAGAAAAAAATGTATGGGCTGCAGGGGGAGCAAGTTTGTATAAGTTTGTAGAAGGAGGCTGGGTTAAAGTAACCATTAATAATACACCTATTGGGTGGGGTTCCCCTAATAAAGTAAAATTTGATGAAAATAATAACATGTGGTTAGGTTCAAACAACGGACTTTTATTTTATGACGGTCAAAACAATACACTTTACAATACATATAATTCCGGTATGAACGGGAATTCAATTTACGACTTGGAATTTGATTCATTAAACAATATATGGATTGCTGCATCTTCTTTTTCAAATTCGTTTGGCGGTTTTTATAAATTTGACGGTAACGATTGGGAAGTATATAATAATTTAAATTCTCCGATACTAAGTTATTATGTAAACAATATTGACATTGATATTTATGGTAATATTTGGATTGGGTATGCATTTGGCGGTCTTTCGGTATTTAATAAAAACGGAATTGTAAGTATTGATGATGAAAAAGAATCTGCAATAATAACAGATTATGTAGTTGAACAAAACTATCCAAATCCGTTTAATCCTTCAACAACAATTAATTATCAAATACCTAACGAAAGTTTAGTAACTATTAAAGTATATGATGTTTTAGGAAAAGAAATAACTACGTTAGTGAATGAAAATAAAGCTGCCGGCAAGTATTCCGTAAACTTCGATGCTAAAAATTTAGCAAGCGGAGTTTATTTATACATGATAAAAGCAGGGAATTATATTAATACTAAAAAAATGATGTTAATTAGGTAGAGGCAGATATGAAAAAATTTTGTTTTGCAGTTTTTGTGTTATTTGGTTTTTTATCAGTAGAAGTTAATTTTGCCAATACTCCGGAATGGATTCAATATACTGACGGAAAATCAATTAATTGTTTATGCATTAAAGATAACTACTTGTACATAGGGGCAGTGAACGGAATATTAAAAAGAAATTTAACGAACGGAGATGAAGAAAATTTCAATAATTCGAACTCAGGATTGCCTTCAAATAAAATTAACGCTATTCAATTTGATAATTTTGGTAATTTATGGGCAGGTACTTTGAGTGGATTAGCAAAGTTTGACGGAACGAGTTGGACTAAATTTACAACACTAAACTCAGGTATTCCTGCAAATAATGTAAACGCTATTGCTATAGAACCTAACGGTAATATTTGGGTTGCGACATTTAATGGAATCGGTATATTTGACGGAACAAACTGGACTGTGTTAAATCAATCAAATTCACAACTCCCGGATAATGAAATTTCAGCAATTAGTATTGATAATTACGGTACAAAATGGATTGGTTTTTATAACGGAAATTTAATTAAAATTAAAGGGGAAAACTGGAAGGTTTATAATTCTTCTAATTCTCCTTTAGTTAGTAATAATTCAATTCGTTCAATTGCAATTGAAGATACTAATACCGTATGGTTGGGAGCCGGCAAATTAGCTGTTAAATTTCAGATTGAAACCTGGGAATCATTTGATATGGGCTTTTATATATATAACATTTCAATTGATAAGACAGGTAATAAATGGGTCGGTTTTTATGATACTTTTGATCCGATGGGTGTTTGTATAGGAATGTACAATAATACAACTTGGAAATTTTTTACAAGATATATGTATCAAGAAATTCCGGGAAATAAAATTACTTCATTTGCTGTTGATAAAAACAACAATGTTTATATTGGTTCCAACGGCGGACTTGCTGTATATAATAACGGACTTATACAAAAAGTTAATATGAATACTACTATAAATACAAATAACATCAATTCAATTTATATTGATAAATCAAACGTAAAATGGATTTGTACAAATTCGGGACTTACAAAATTTGACGGAAGCAGTTGGACTAATTATACTCCAAGCAATTCGAAGCTGCCAAGTAATTACGTTTCATCAGTAATTGTAGATAATAACAACAAAGTATGGATTGCTACCTTTAACGGTTTAGTCTGTATATCAAATAATGAATGGACAATTTACAATACATCTAATTGTAATATTCCTTCTAATAGAATTCTTTGTCTCGCAATAGATCAGCAAGGCATTATTTGGATAGGTAGTGAAAACGGATTAACAAAATATAACGGGAATACCTGGATTAGTTATGTCCCTTCAAATTCACAAATACCCGGGTTTTCTGTTAAGAAATTACTTATAGATAATAATATTAAGTGGATTGCAACCGGTTCTGGGTTAGCAACCCTTGACGGATCTACTTGGACTATATATTATACATATGAAGATGGTGCCGATTTTACAGATATTCAAACAGATAATTTAGGTAATAAGTGGGCTGCTTCTTCACTTGGATTGCATAAGTATGACGGTACTTCATGGCAAATTTTTGATCAATCAAACTCCGGAATACCATACTTTTATGCTTCGGCAGTTGAAATTGATAGCCAGGGTAATAAATGGGTGGGTACGGGAAACGGATTAGCCAAATTTGATGACACTAATTGGACAGTATATAAAACGAATAATTCCGGTTTAACTTACAACGATATTAGAGATTTAACGGTTGATAGTTACGGAAATCTTTGGATTAGTACTTCAGATTTTTTCGAGAATTGGGGTGGTATTTCTGTTTATAAAGAAGGAGGAGTGGTTGAAGTAAAAGAAGATAACACCAATATTAATGTTACAAATTTTTCTCTTTCCCAAAACTATCCAAATCCGTTTAATCCTTCAACAACAATTAATTATCAAATACCTAATGAAAGTTTAGTAACTATTAAAGTGTATGATATATTAGGAAAAGAAATTACTACGTTAGTGAATGAGAATAAAGCTGCCGGTAGGTATTACATAAATTTTGATGCTAAAAATTTAGCAAGCGGAGTATATTTTTATAGGATAAAAGCAGGCAATTATGTTAGTACTAAAAAAATGATGTTATTAAGATAAAAAACCCCCGCAAATATATACGTTTTGCAAGGTGCTAACGGATTTGATGATGTGCCTTGCAAGACTTTATTTCTGTTAATCTCTTATCTATTTAAAAAAAGTTAATCAAATTGAACTAATTGACTTGCAGATTAGTTAGTAAAGTAATATATTTGAAATCAGAATTTAAAATCTGATAGATCGGAAGAGCACACGTCTGAACTCCAGTCACCGTACGTAATCT
>CALGLM010000036.1 GCA_937930275.1 uncultured Ignavibacteria bacterium | reverse complement strand
ATTTCGGATGCGGTTTCTCCGCCGATATCAAGACCGATAGGCGAATTAATTTTATTAATTTCCGGGATATCCCCTATTTCGTCTTTTAACATCTCTTTTAGCTTTAATGCTTTTACTTTTGATGCAATTACACCGATGTATTTAGTATTTATTCCTCGTTTTAATATATTTCTGGCAACTTCATAATCAAAATTATGTCCGTGAGTTAAAATAATATAAAAAGAAGAATCATGGAATTCATAATTAGTCGTAAATTCTTTGTAATCTTGAAAAATAATTTCGTCAGCAAACGGGTTGTGGTCTCTATTGGCTATTTCAGGTCTATTATCAACAAGGACTGTATGAAAATTTAATCTCTTTAGGAAGTAGGTTAATTCTTTTCCCACATGTCCGCCGCCAAAAATATACGCTATATGTTCGGTGCAAAATACTTCGTAAAAAATCCAAATTTTACCCGAACACATCATTTTAACTACTTCGGCATCAGTCGTTTCAGAAATTTCTTTATCTGTTAATAAATACTCTTTAAGTTCAGATCTTTTGTTTTTTATCCTTTTTTTACATTCTTCAAATACTGTTACTTCAATTTCTCCGCCGCCAATTGTACCATAAACAGTGCCGTCATCCACGGTTAAATACTTAAAACCAACTTTACCCGGAGTTGAACCGGAAGTTTTAACAATTGTTGCTACACAAAAGTTTTGTTTTAAACTTTTTAGCTCATTTATTTTTTTTATTATATCCATATCTTTAATCCTCAATTATTTTATAATCTTCAGGTGTATCAAAGTCCTTTAGAATTTGCATGTAATTACAATCCCAATATTTTATCTCGTTCTCAAATTTTTTCATTTCTAATTTAAGATAAGAATCCGGATTGGAATTTAATAAATGTTTGCAAAAATTAAAACTAAATAATAACGGATGACCTCTTTTATTACAATTTCTGGGTTGTACAATTAAGCTTGTTGTGTCTATTTCAGCTAAAAATTCAGAGTAAAATTGAACGGGAATTGTGGGTTGATCAATGAAATGATAAAGTACGTGATTGTTATTAGTAACTTGTTTTAATCCTGCAAGCAAAGATAAATACATCGAAGAGTTATATTCAGGATTGAATACAGTATATATTTTCTCATTATTATATTTTGTTTGGATAATAGACTCAATTAGTTTAGAGTTATAGCCGGTTACTACAATTACTTTATTGCAAAAATTTTTTGTTTTATTAATTATATTTTCAAGAAATGATATTCCGTTATATAGCATTAACGGCTTAAAATCAAACATTCTACTTGATAGACCTGCAGCTAATATTATACAATCAACATTACTATGCATTAATTTATTCCAAAATGCTCGTAAATATCCGATTCGGTAAATACTTTATCTTCTTTAGCATATCTTTCAAAAGATTTTGTATCCTTCAATCCGTTTCCTGTCAATAATAATAAAACTTTATCTGTGTCTTTAATAAATCCTGATTGTAGTAATTTGTCGTATGCAGCTAAAGTAATTGAAGCAGCAGGTTCTACAAGCATCCCATAGTTACTGCTTAAAACGCGCTGGTAAAACAAAGTATCATCATCATCTACTCTTACTCCTGTTCCTTCGGATTCTATAATAGCTTTTGCTGCCATATATAAATTTCTCGGTGCGCCGGCACTTAAACTATCTGCAATCGTTTCCGAACTTTTGTAATTGAAAACTTTTGTTTCAAAATAGTCAATTATTGCACATCCGTTTGAAGGTTGAGCTGCCACAAGTTTTGGAATCTTTTTAATTAAGCCAATTTCCAAAAGGTCCTTAAATCCTTTATAAATTCCTCCCAAAATTACTCCGTCTCCAGCGGGAACAATAATCAAATTAGGTATTCCTTCTTCCCAAAATTTACTATAAATGTCATAGGCGGCAGTCTTTTTTCCTTCAATTGTTAAAGGATTATATGCTGTATTTCTGTTATACATTTTAAGTTTTTCCGTAAAAACCAAGCTTAAATCAAAAGCTAAATCATAATCCCCGTTAACTTTTATCAAGTCGGCACCGTACATCTCAATTTGTAGTTTTTTGGGGATCGGAATTTTTTCAGGAACAAATATTATTGATTTTAATCCTAAACGCGAGCAAATACCTGCTATTGAAGAACCGGCATTTCCGGTTGAAGCGCATATAACGCTATTTTTACCGAGTTGAAGTGCTTTTATAGCAACTAAAACAGATGCTCTATCTTTGTACGAAAAAGTTGGATTTCGAGAATCATCAAGCACATATAATTTGTTTTTATTGTATTCAATTGAAGTTAGTAATGAGGTTAGCTTTATCTTTTCTAATTGGTTTGCTGAAATTCCCTTTAATCTGTCATTTTCATATTCTAAAGGAAATAATTGCGGGATTGATTCAATCGAAGAATTTAGGTTTTTATTTAAATAATCAAAATTATAAAGTTTATTTACGGTTTTATAGTCGTATTTAACTTCTAAAACTCCATTTAGCGGAGCATTTTTTGGTAATGCTCCGCATATGGGACATAAATAAATATCATTGTTTTCTATGTATTCTGCTGAATATTGTTTTTGGCAGTCAGTACAAATATATGAGTAATGCATAAAATTACATAGTTAATGACATAATTGCTTTAGCAGTATGAAGTCTATTTTCTGCTTCGTCAAAAACAATAGAAATATCAGGATTATCTAAAATTTCATCGGTTACTTCATGACCTCTATCAGCAGGAAGTGCATGCATTAATTTAACATTTTTATCTGCTAATTTGATTCTTCTTTCATCACAAATCCAATCATGATATTTTTCCAAATTAGATTTCATTTCTTTTTTACATTCGTTTTCATTTTGTAAGTAATAATCTTCATCATAAAAACCAAATCCACCCCAATTTTTTGGAATTACGATATGTGCTCCTTCAAAAGCTTCATCCATATCGTTGGTAAAAGAAATTTTACTGCCCGCTTTTTCTGCGTTCAATTTTGCTTTTTCGACAATGTTTTTTGATAATGGGAATTCTTTTGGATGAGCAACTGTAACATCAATGCCGTATCTTGGGAATAAAAGAATTTGTGTTTGAGGAACAGAAAGCGGTTTTGAGTGTGTATCGGCATAAGCCCATGAAACAGTTACTTTAAGTCCTTTCGGATCTTTTCCAAAGTGCTCAAATATCGTCATTAAATCAGCCAATCCTTGAAAAGGATGATATATATCGTCTTGTAACGACATGATTGGCCTTTTTGAATATTGAGCCATTTCATTCAAATATTTGTTTCCTATACCGTAAAAACAATTTCTTGACGCAATTCCGTGTCCCATTCTTGATAAGATAATTGCAGTATCTTTTGGGGCTTCTCCGTGTGAAATCTGCATTTTATCTGCTGTTAAATCGTGGGCATGGCCTCCTAATTGTGTCATTCCTGCTTCCATGCTGTTACGCGTACGTGTTGATTGTTCAAAGAAAATCATAAAAAGAGTTTTGTTAGGTAAAAGAACGGTAGGTTCTTCTCTTGCAAATTTTTTCTTTAGATCAAATGATGTTTCAAATACTGTATCAAGTTCTTGTTTTGTCCATGTATCACATGTCAAAAAGTGTTTTCCTTTTAAGTTGGTTACCATTATATTTTCTCCTCTATTTAGCTAAATTTTTTGTTAAAATAAACGGGAATAAAGTATAAAAAACTACTGCTTTATATAAGTCTTCAAGCACAATAAACTCTTTTGATGAATGTGCCAAACTTTCATCGCCGGGTGCAAAACCGATAGTAGGAATACCTCTCATACCTGCTACAGAAACTCCGTTTGTAGAAAAGCTCCAAAAACTGCTTTTAGCTTCTTTTTCCAAAGCAATTGATGCAGCTTGCAATCCTGATTTTACTATATCATGATTTTCCTCATAATACCAAGTCGGAAAATATGCTTTGTTAGTAAATTCCAATCCAGTCCAGCCTTTACCCGAAAAAACAGGAACAAATACATCAGCATCAACATTTACAGAATTTGCAATTTCACGCAATTCTTCCAGCACAGTTTCTTCGTTCTCTCCTACTGTCATTCTCCTATCAATATGAATTTGACATTTATCCGGAACGGAACACATTGAAGGTGCTTCCGATCTAATATTTGATACTGTTATTGATCCTTTGCCTAAAGGATGTTTAACTGGCAAATTTGCGTCTAATTTTTCAATTTCGTTAACAATTTTTGACATTTTGTAAACTGCATTAATCCCTTTTTGATTATGAGCACCATGCGCAGATTTACCATAAGTAGTCATTTTAATTTCCATTCTTCCTCTTTGACCTCTAAATACTGTCAAATCAGTCGGTTCGCCTAAGACAACATAATCCGGAATTATTTTTTCCGTTTCCATAATATGAGTTAACGGATATCCGTCAACATCTTCTTCTAAACAAGAACCAACAACATATAAAGTAAAAGGTAGCTCAACTTCACTGAATAATTCTTTTATTATTTTCCCGGCAATTAAATAACCTGCCATAGCAGGTTTTTCGTCAACAGATCCCCTACCGTAAATTTTCCCGTCAACAATCTTTCCTTCAAACGGAGGATATTCCCAGTCTTCGGATTCGGTTACTTGAACCGTATCAATATGAGCATCATACATTATTTTAATTTTTCCGTTACCGATTTTTCCTATTGCAGAACCTAAAGAATCATGTTTAAATTCATCAAATTTATAAGTTTCCATTCTGCTTAATAGATATTCAACTAATTCTTTTTCGTCTCCGCTATAACTTTTTATGCTTACAATTTTTTTTATTTCGTTTGCAATAAGTTGTTTGTTTTCTTCGACAAGTTTTTTTACTTGTTCAATATTAATTTCCATTTTTTACCTCTTTCAAATAGTTATTGTGCTAAATTCAAGTGCATCATGCGGACATGTAGTAGTACATAAACCACAGCTTACACACGTGTTATAATCTATAATTAATTTTTTTGAATCAAATGTTATTGCTTCGTGTGTACAAACCGTTGCGCAACTTTTACATAAATTACAATTATCACTTATCCAAATAGGTTTTAGGATAGGTGCTTCGGCTAAGTAATTTAATTCTTCTCTTCTAAAGTTTTTCATCAAACCTATAAGTTCATCTAATGAATCGTACCCTTTTTTATCCATCCATTTTAGAAGATTTGTGTTTATTTTCTCATAAACTTTAGGACCATTTATAATAGCATGTGAGCAAATTTGAACAGCGCTTGCTCCCGCCATTAAATATTTTATTACGTCTTCTGCAGTTCTAACTCCTCCGACACCAAAAACGGGTTTTGAAGTATTTGCAGCAATTGATGATACGAAATGTAAACCTATTGGTAAAATTGCTCGACCTGATAACCAGCCTCTTCCGTCAGTGCTCCCCATATATGGTTTTAAAGTTTCAATATCAAAATCAAATGTAGGACCAACACTATTTATCCCTGCAAATCCGTCAACTATTGGGTCTAATGCTTTTACTAGACCTGGAATATCACTAATTGAAGGGCTAAATTTTGCAATAACCGGAACAGTTATATTTTGCTTTATCGAAGCAGCAATATCGGTAATATTTGTAATATCTTTGCTGACATAATGAATTGAAAATTCTACTGCATCAAAATCATAATTATTTCTTAAATATTCACCCAATTTTGTCATATCGTCTGGTGTATATCCCAAAGATAATATAACAGGAACACCTAAGGATTTAATTTTAGGTAATTCTTCATCTATAAATTGTTTATAGCTGTATTCAGACCATAACTCCGTATTAATCAAACTACCCGGAGAAGTTGAATATATATTCGGAATAGGTACTCTTGCCGGTTTTACACTAATTGTTTTGGTAACAATTCCTCCTACTCCGCCTTCAACTGCTTTTTTTAATAATTCATAATTTGCAGCAGTTGGTCCTGCAGCTGTATATAATGGATTTGCAGAACTGAATCCAAAGATTTTTGTCAATAGTTTATTCATATTTATTTTTCTAAAGTTTCTTTAATTGCGTTTATTATGGGAATATAACCAGTGCATCGACATAAATTTCCGCTAATTGCTTCTCTAATTTCATTTTGGGTAGCATTAGGATTTTTAAGCATTAAGGCATATGCAGAAATTAACATCCCAGGTGTGCAAAATCCACATTGTACAGCACCTTTTTTAAGAAAATTTTCTTGTAGTTTTGTAAAACTCTCAATGGTGTTTAATCCTTCAATTGTATAAAGCTCTAATCCGGAAATTTGAGAAGCAAGCATTAAACAGCTATTTACTGCTAATTTATCAACTAACACTGTGCATGCTCCGCATTCACCTATGCCGCATCCTTCTTTAACGCTTAACAGATTGCAATCATCTCTTAAAAAATCTAATAGACGT
>CALGLM010000035.1 GCA_937930275.1 uncultured Ignavibacteria bacterium | reverse complement strand
ATACATTAAACGGAACTTTATCCATAGGTGAACCGCGAGATTGGAATATAACATTGGTAGGAAGAATAGGAACCGGCTTGCCCTATACACCTCAAATGGATGATACTCAGATATACTTACGAACCAATAGCGGAAGAAAACCTTCACAAATTACTGTTGATTTACTTGCAGATAAAGTTATTACTTTGTTTGGTTTTGATTTTTCATTCTTTGTAAAAGTATTTAATTTATTTGATACTTTGAACGAGAGATATATTTATAACGATACCGGAAGAGCAACTTATAGTTTGGTTCTAAACCAGACTCCAGCACAAGAGACAAATAAGTTATCGGAAAGGATCCCTGGCGTTAAATCAGCCAAAGAGTATTTTGTTAGACCACAATATTATGCACCTCCGAGAGAAGTAAGAATAGGCTTCTCAGTAGAGTTCTAATAAATTTTTCGGAGAAAAAGATGATAAAAAAGATATTTAGCGTTATAACTGTAGTTTTATTATTTGTTACAATTATTAAAGCTCAGGAAAACGACCGTGATAGAAGAGAAAGAGAGCATAATGCTGTTTATGAATATATGCAAAACTATGTGATGAAAAACAGTCATGGTCCTTATTTACAAATTCCAGAAAAAAAAGATATTACATACCCGCAGTTGGAAAAAACTATGGGTCAAAAAGATAGAAAACACTATTTTATGAACGGAAATAAAATAGCTGTTGAATTGTACAATTACGGCGGAATTGGGCCGGGTTTGGATGCAATACGAGGTGTAAATAACTTTGTATGGAGAAACCTTGATTATGTATTTCAGTTTTGTCCTATTGTGGGTGCTTCTGTGCCTGATCCTACAAGCCCTACCGGTAGAAGAAGAATAATTTCGGATGGACTTATGGACTATACAAGTCCTTTATTACGTGAAGTAAATCCGACCGGTGACACTTTGTGGCAATGGCAACCATTACAAGGATATGCTGACCCTGATCAATCTTTAATAGCAAGTAATCCTGCCGAAGATAGTGACGGAGACGGCAAACCCGATAGTTGGCCCCGTAGTTGGTATAATCCGACATTAGGTAAATATGTTTGGCCCGGATTTTTATCGCAAAATGCTACAAATGCAGACTTAGAAATATACTGGGCTATGGATGATAGAGATAACAGGGAGTTTAACTATTTTCCGTTTAATAATGATTTATCAAGACGGGGATTAGGTGTGCAAATTGACGGACGTGCCTTTCAATGGAGCAATGCTTTAGCAGAAAACACAATCTTTTTTGTTTATACAATAACAAATGTTAGTGATAAAGATTTAGATTCAGTATTTTTTGGTATTTACGGCGATCCTGATATGGGTGGCGGAACACCGGAAAACAAAGATGACCATGGTTTCTTTGTACCTCCGTATAGTTTGGATAGCATGAATATCAGTAAAATTCCGGTATATGCAAGAAGTATGGTTTATTTCTGGGATCCCGATATGAAAGGAAGAGGAGGAATTAAATTAGGCTATTTAGGCTGTAAATTCTTGGAAAGTCCCGGAAATTCTGTTGACGGAATAGATAATGACGGTGACGGGATGATAGATGAAAGTCAAGAAGACGGAATAGATAATGACGGCGATTGGAATGTAGATATTCATGACGTTGGTAGAGACGGAGTACCGAATACAGGTGACTTTGGTGAAGGAGACGGAGTTCCAACTGCCGGTAGAAAATTGGCGGACGGCTCACCTGATCCGTTACAACCCGGCGAACCAAATTTTGAGTTTACTGATTTGGATGAATCTGACCAAATCGGATTAACTTCATTTAATAGCTGGTCATGGAGTGCAGATAAAATTTCCAATGACGAATCCATGTGGAATAGATCAATTCCTGGAAACTTTGGTGCCATACAACAAAATACCGATATAGTTTATATTTTTGGTAGCGGATATATATCCTTAAAAGCCGGTGAAACAAAACGTATTTCCATGGCATTATTATGCGGTGAAGATTTAAATGATCTTTTAACAAGTGCCGAAACCGTACAGAGAATATATAACCAAAATTATCAGTTCTTTAAACCTCCTGTTACTCCAAATTTGACAGCTATTCCCGATGATAAAAAAGTAACTTTATATTGGGATACAAGAGCAGAAGAAAGTGAAGATCCGATTACCGGTAAAGATTTTCAGGGTTATGTAATTTATAGAAGTACCGATCCTACATTTAATGACATTCAAACTATTACGGACGGGCAAGGTTCAAGCTTTTTATTGACTCCGTTAAAAGATATAAACGGAAACTCGTGTAAATGGGATGTCGATTATATTGATGAACCGTATGTTGATAAAAACAAAAACGGTAAATATGATTCCGGTGAACCTTTTACTGATTTGAATCACGACCTTACTTGGACTTCTAACATGGAAGACCCATGGAAAGGTTATGCTCCTGTACCATACCAAGGAAGAGGTTTACAATATTATCTTGGTAACAATTCGGGTTTAGTACACTCGTTTGTAGATTCCAACAATGTAATAAACGGACAGACTTATTATTATGCATTGGTTGCATTTGATAGAGGGGATTCAGTAGGTATTCCTCCTACAGAAACAACAAAAAAAATAACGATTGATCCTGTTACAAATCAAATGCGATTTGATATTAATACGACAATGGTGATACCCGGGCCAAGAACCAGCGGTTATGAACATCCTATAATTAATAGCGAAAATATTAATCATATTCAGGGAAATTCGACAGGAAAATTGAATTTTGATATTCTTGATGACCAAGCCGTTAAAGAAAATAATGAATATTTAATTTCGTTTAGTAAACTATATCCATATATGAATACTACAATTACGAAAAAAAATTATTCGGTTATGGATTTAAGTGTATATAAAACTACGGTTACTTTGTATGATACTAACTTTGTTATATTAGGTAAAGAAAATATTTCGGCAGATAGTTACTTAAAAGTATCTGATGAATATGGTACAATTTATACTGAAAACGTAGATTTTATTGTGAATCACGAAAAAGGTACTTTAAGGAGAATAGGAGGAAAAATACCTTCTACAAATAGACTAAATATTGAGTTTAGATATTTTCCGATAAAAAATAGTCCTAAGATAAATTCTGAAGACGATAATCCGATATTTGACGGTATTAAATTAACAATTCAGGATGAAGAAGCATTAGCTTGGGACCAAGCACAAACAAAATGGGTTGAAGGAAAGACCAATTTTTCATATGATGTCAGAATATCATCTGTCGGTCAATATAAAACTCTTTATCCGGCGGATTATACGATTGAATTTTCTGAAAATTTAATTGATACGGCAGTTGTAAACAACCAGGGAATTAAAAAAGTACCGGTTAACTACAGTGCAAAAAACGTAACTACCGGAGTACCGCAAAAAGTATTGACATTTTTGAATGAAAAGAATACTTCAAAAAACAATAAATGGGATCCGGGTGAAGAGATAATATTCTTTAAACCGGGTGCAAAGGGTGTAGGAACGGATACCTTAACTTGGGGTGTAGTAATTTATAAACCGCTTGATTCAACAGTGGTTCCTATTAATCCAACAGACGGTGATGTACTCTTTATTAAAACAAAACGTCCGTTTGAAGCTGTAGATCAGTATGTTTTAAAAACGCAAGCCGGAAAAGTAAATATAGAAACAACAAAATCATCTTTAGATAAGATTTACGTAGTGCCAAATCCTTATGTAGGAATGAATGATATCGAGCCTACCACAAAATTGCCGGGACAACAACGTGGTGAAAGACGAATATATTTTGAAAATTTACCAAGCAAGTGTACAATAAGAATATATACTTTAAGCGGTGATCCGGTAACTGTACTTGAACATGATAGCGGTATGCAAAATGCAAGAGAATTTTGGAATTTATTAAATAAAGACGGGTTCTCTGTTTCTTACGGAATTTATATTGCACATATTGATGCACCGGGAATAGGCGAAAAATTAATTAAATTTGCCATTATTAAGTAGGTGAGGAGAATATGTCAATATATTTAAATAGAATAGGAGTTTTTATGAGAATAAATGTAAAAATAATTATTGGTTTATTTCTCCTTAGTTCCGTACTTAGCGCTCAAAACTTAACAAAATCCGGAACAACATCAGCTCAATTTTTAAAGATAGGAGTAGGACCGAGAGCAATAGGTATGGGCGGAGCCTTTGTTGCTACTGTAAATGATATAAGTGCCACATATTGGAATCCGGCAGGATTAACTAATATTACTGGAAACGAAGCATTTTTTGACCACACAAATTGGATTGCTGATGTAAACCATGATTTTGCCGCAGCAGCAAGCTATATTGATGGCTTTGGTACTATAGGTGTTTTTGTATCGGTACTATCGATGGATGAAATGTTGGTAAGAACTATCGAAAAACCTGAAGGAACCGGCGAATTATTTGATGCCGGCGGAATGGCAATCGGTTTAAGCTACGCAAAAAGTTTAACAGATGCGTTTTCTATTGGATTTAATGCTAAATATGTTCGAGAATATATTTGGCATGAATCTGCCACAGGTTTTGCTTTTGATATTGGTACTTTATATAAGATACCAATATTGAACGAGTTCAGAATTGGTGCCAGTATCTCCAATTTTGGTACAAAAATGAAACTTGACGGTAGGGATATATTAAGAGTACTACAAGTAGGTGCAGGCGGTGCAAACCAAATAAGTACCAAAATAGAACTCGATGAATTTGATTTACCGCTTATGTTTAGAGTAGGTGTTGCTGCCGATTTATTTAAACAAGATGATATGATGTTTACATTAGCTATTGATGCGGTTCATCCTAATGACCACTCCGAATATTTAAATATCGGCGGTGAGTTTAGTTGGAATGATATCGTATTTATTAGAGGCGGATATACATCCCTTTTAGAAAAAGATACCGAAAAAGGACTTTCTTTAGGAATGGGACTGAAGTATGGTTTACTCGGTTCAATTAAATTAAAAGTCGATTATGCTTATCAAGATTACAATAGGTTACAAGATGTACATTATTTATCATTCGGTATAATATTTTAGCAAAATAAATTATCAAAAAGTAACTTATCTTATACTTTTAACCCCTTTCAAAATAAAACGAAAGGGGTTTTTTATTATCAACTAATCAATTATTGTTGACTTTGCTTTTATAAATCCAATAAATTGTACTATGCAAAATTTTAATTTCAAATGAGATTATACTTTCCGTTATGGTTAAGATATTTATGCGTGTTTTTTAGACTTTTTTTAATTAGTAACTAAAATATTTTCTTATGTATCGTGTAAAATAATATTTATTGTTGTTATTATTTTCATTATTTTTGATATAAAAATAAGGAAACAAATGTTAAAAAGAATATTATACTTAGCTCTTGTTATAATAATAACTTCGGTTAATTATTATGGGGCGCCAATTAAAAATATGCCTATCTCAGTAACACAACCCAATGGTTCCATAATTAATTGTTTTGTATCCGGCGATGAATATTTTAATTATATTCATGACGCAAACGGTTATTTAATAATACAAGATGACGAATCTAAATATTATTGCTATGCAAAACAGGAAGCAGATAAATTTATACCTACAAATTTAATTGTAGGTGCCGATATGCCTGATGAATCAATGGTTTCAAAAGGAGTTAATTACAATCTTCTTGATGTTAAAAAATTGAAAAACAAGTTTTCAATAGATAAATCACTTGAAGATATTGAAGCCCCAACTACAGGTTTAATAGAAAACATTGTTGTATTTATTAGATTTGCGGGAGAGCCTGAATTTACTCAAGAGATTTCCGAATATAATAATATGTTTAATAATCAAACATCAAACGTAAACTCAATGTATAATTATTACAAAGAAGTTTCGTTTAATTCACTTACGGTCAATACTAATTTTTTCCCTAATTCTTCGGGAAACAATATAGTATCATATCAAGATTCACATCCACGAGCCTATTATCAGCCATATACCGGAGCTGGCAGTATTGGTTACGCAGATGATAACGAGAGAACAAACCGTGAACATACATTATTAAAAAATGCAATTAATTTTATAGCTTCTTCGGTTCCTACAACTTTAAAAGTTGACGGGGATAACGACGGCGAAGTAGATAATGTTTGCTTTATTGTTTCAGGTAATCCTACCGGATGGTCATCTTTGCTATGGCCGCATATGTGGTATTTATATTCTCAATCAGCTTATATTAACGGTAAAAGAGTAGGAACTTTTAATTTCCAACTTCAAAATAGTTTAATGTCATCAGGTGTCGGAGTACTATGTCATGAAATGTTTCATTCGCTTGGCGCACCTGATTTATATCATTATACCGAAAACGGAATTTCGCCGGTAGGTACTTGGG
>CALGLM010000034.1 GCA_937930275.1 uncultured Ignavibacteria bacterium | reverse complement strand
AGTTGATGATGCTTTTACTGAAATGGATAACCAATATGCATTACGTTTTTTTGATGCATTAAGCGGAAAACCTATTGCGAATGCAAGGGTTATTGTAGGTGACTATGGTGAATTTTACACCGATAATGAAGGAAAGGCATTAATTGAAGCTACTGAATTACAAGACGGTGAATTGCCAATAAATTTTACTCATCCAAAATATATTGAAAGTAATTTTAAGGTTGAAGTAATGGCAGGTACAATATTTTTTAATCGTTTTTCCGTTTCTCCTATCCTTCCTATTGGTGCATTACGAATTGTATTGGATTGGGATAAACGCCCCGGTGATTTAGATGCACATTTTGTAAAATCCGGTGATTATCACATTTCATATCGAAACAAAACTGTTTCTTCTGACGGTGTGGCACGTTTGGATAGAGACGATATGAACGGTTACGGACCGGAAACAATTACTGCAAATAATATAAGTACAAACAGCGAATATATTTATTATGTGCACGATTACACAAACCAAACCGCAAGCGGTTCAAAATCTTTATCAAATTCAAAAGCTTGTGTAAAAGTTTTCGGGAACGGGCAATTGTTGTTCGTGTTCAACGTACCCGAAGAAAGTAGAGGTACAAAGTGGGAAGTCTTTAGAATTTCCAACGGACAGATTTTTTCATCTAATATTATTGAATAAAAAACTAAGGTGATTAGATTATGCAATTACAATTAATTAGAAACGCAACAATGAAAATAAAATACTCGGGTATAACTTTTTTAACTGATCCGATGTTATACGAAAGGGGAAGAATTCGATCGTTTGCAGGTATTGCACCTAATCCCACTGTAGATTTACCTATTTCGATTGAAGAGATTTTAAGCGGAATTGATGCGGTATTGTTAACTCATACACATCCGGATCACTTTGATGAGAAAGCTGCCGAAGTTTTGCCTAAAGATACTTTGATTTTTGCTAAACCTAATGATGAAGGGGTATTAAAAACATATGGTTTTAATAATGTTGTAATTGTTAATGACTTTGTAATTTATGAAAACATAAAAATAGTACGAACCGACGGCGAACACGGAACGGGTGTAATACGCGAAATGATGGGAGATGTTTGCGGGTTTATTCTCAAAAACGATGATGAACCAACAGTTTATTGGGTCGGGGACAGTATTTATTGTGATGCAGTAAAAGAATCGATGAAATATGAGCCCGATATAGTTATTACTCACTCCGGCGGAGCAACTAAACCGGGTTACCCTCCAATAATTATGGATGAAAACCAGACATCGGAATTTATAAGTGATTTTAAAGATACCAAAGTTATTGCGGTACATATGGAATCACTTGACCATTGCGTTACTACTCGAAATATACTAATTAACAAATTTATTGATAGCAGCATTAACAAAAATCGATATTTCGTTCCTGCAGACGGGGAAATATTAAATTTTTAATTTAATAAATTATAAGGTGCAATAAGTTAAATTACGACCTTAGGGATTGATACAATAAATGTAGTCCCTAAATCCTTTTTTGTTGAATAACTTAAATGAATATTATTAAAATTGCAATATTGTTTTGCCAAAGCTAATCCTAACCCGTTTCCTTCATATCTTCTTGTATAACCTCGTTCTTCTTGACTGAACGGAGTAAACAAATGAGGAATATATTCTTCGGAAATTCCTATTCCCGTATCTTTTACTTCAATATTGTAAAAATTTTCTTGCTCGCTAAACTCAACAACAACTTTACCTTGCTCGGTAAATTTTATTGCATTATCAATCAAATTGCTAAATATCTGATTTAATGCGTAATCATCGGAATAAATATGAATATTTCTATTAAAATTAGACAATCTAAAATCCAGTTTTTTTAGCTGCGCCTGAGGTTTTAATTGATGATAAATTTGTTGTACGGTATCATAAATATCAATTTTTTTTGTAGAGGGGGAATACTTTCCGTTTTGAATTTCGGACATATTTAAAATTAAATCAATTGTGCGTACAATTCTGGCTCCGGCACTTCTAACTGAATCGAAATAAGTTAATAACTCCTGATCTAAATTATCTTTAACTTCCATCTCAATAAGATTAGAAAAATTTAGAATAGTATTTAACGGAGTACGAATTTCGTGTGATATTTGGGTTAAAAAATCGGATTTTATTTTATCCGATTTTTCGGCTTCTAATTTCGCCTTTTCCAATAATCTAATGTAACGTTCTTTTTGAATAATTCCGCCGATTGATGAAGCAGCTGCTTTTAATATTTTTTCTTCTATTTCGCTCCATTCTCTTTCGGAATTACAATCATTTAAACCAATTACTCCCCAAAACTCGCCGTCAAACTTAATTGGTACTGCTAATAGGGATTTTATACTATTAGTAGTAAAGTATTTTGATTCTCGTTCGTTAAATTCTGTTAATTTAATTTTAACTGATTTTTCGTTTTTTAATTGGTCAAATAAATTTTTTACGGCAGGTCTATTAAGGTTTAACTTGTTATAAATCTTATGATTTTTTAAGCCGGAAATATTTTTATTTAACCACTCGTAATTAACAGACATTTCCGCAGTTTCAAAATTGTTTTTGCAAACTAAAACCCTGTCACAATCAGTTGCTTTACCTAAAATAGAAATAGCTTTATCAATCGCTTGTTCAATATTCTGAATTGATAACAGAGATTGTGTAGAATCCGATAAACCGATTAATAAATCAGTATGTCTTTTTAATGTGTTTTTAGTAATTTTAACATTAGTTATATCAATAAAGCTTTCAAGTAAAAAGATTTTCCCGTCAATTGAAATTTCGGTAAGTGAAGTAATAATTTCTAACTTATGCTTACGGGGAGTTATTATTGTTGTTTCAAAATTCCCTTTACTATAATTATAAATCCAATTTGTTTGTTCGTGTAAATTGTCTATAAAATCCGATCGCTTTTTATTTAGAATGTCATCTGCTTCGCATTCCAATATTTTTAAAGCAGTAACATTAGTTTTAATAATATTATCAGTATCTCTATCAATAATTAAAACAGCGGAATTAATTGAATCCAAAATTTTTGTAATTTCAATTCTTTTTCTCTTTTCTTCCAAAGTTTTAATTGAAATTTTTTGTGATAAAGTACTATTTAAATTTTTTATTTCTTTATGTAAAAAGTAATTATTTAAATACGCTGTAAATTGGTGAGAGTGCGATGAAATTAAATTAAGGGAAATATTATCTAAATTAAATTTTATATCGTCAATATAAACTAAAATTATCCCGAATATTTTAGATGAAAAAAATAGGGGTAAAATTAAAACGTTAAATTTAGGAATTATACTTAAATCAGATTTCTGGTAAAAAACATTACCGGCTGTTAAAACAGTTGCTACAATATTTTTTTCAATAAGAATACTAAAGTTTTCGGAATGATTAAACTCATATTCCGTATTAATTTTTAGCTCTTTAGAAAAAATAAATTCACCTTCGGTAAGTTCATAAAAAACAATATTGGCAGCATTTGGAATTTTTGAAAAAATAGCGAGCCCATCGTCAATAATATCGGATAATGTGTCTGTTTTTAATCTTTTACATGAAAACTCTAACATTGAATTGATAAAACCTTGCCACCAAAAAACAGAAGGGGTGAAATTTAGTAAGTTGTCGCTATCCATAAATCCTGCAATAATAAATATTAATCGGCTAATAACAAATCTATCGTCTCTTTATAACTATCCATTAATCGTGGTTGTAAATTAGTAAATAAGTTTTTCGGTAAGTCGAAATTCTGAAAAATTTGGGGATTTGGTTGAATAATTAAATCATCACCGGGGTATCCTAAACCTAAAAAGCGGGCAACAACATCGGCTAAATGAACCGACATAACAAGGGGGTCTAACTTATTGTTAACAAAACCGGAATGGTGATTAGCTATTACATTTCTTAAAGAAACCGGAAGATTCCAACGAGTAGCTAAAAGCTCGCCTGCAAAATCATGTCCTATTCCTAAAATTTTTGTTTCTGATTCCAAAATAGGGACTTTATTTTTTTCGCTATATATTAAAGCTTCCTCAAATTCAGCAGGGAATTGGTCAAAAAACAACAATTTGCCAATATCGTGTAAAATACCCGCTACAAAATAGTTTTCTAATTTAGAAACGCCTAAAGTCTCTCCAATTAACCTTGCAGTACTGCCGACTGCAATAGAATGTGCCCAAAAATCAACAGGTCTAAAATCTTGTAAAATTTTTCTCTTTTCAAACATGTTTATGATTGAAAGAGCAAGAACTATATTATTAATTTCGTTAAAACCAAGGTATAAAATAGCACGGGAAATAGTATCTACACGTCCGGATAAACCGAAAGAAGAAGAATTTACAACTCTTAATATTTTAATTGATGATGCTTGGTCGGAAGAAATAATTTTAGCCAAGTCTTCAATATTAGTTTTACTATCTGAAAGTGCTTCGCTTAACGAAGCATAGATAGTAGGCAGAGTAGGAAGTTTGTCTAATCCGGAAGTGATTCTTTCAATAATTGTCATTTATAAACCTTTATCGTGCAAAATTTGTGTAATAGATTGTTCCAACGCCATATTATAAAGGTCAATCTCAATATCAAGGCTTGGGGTCCATAATAGTCTTCTATCAAGTTTTTCTTTTGCGAGTTGCCTTATTGACGGGTCAATAATTGTTTCGTCTTTTAGGGGTTCATATCCGGCGGCAACGGTAGATATTCCCCAAGTTTTCAAAATGTTGAAATGTCTTTTCTCATATCTTGTGTTTTTAGATATAAGAACTTGACCAAATCTGTTAATAATAGGTGCCAAAAAAACCATCCCTTCTTTCAATTCGGTTATTGAAATAAGGTTAAACATCAAAATTACTCATAAAAATTTAAAGAACTTTTTCAATTTAATAATCTAATTTGATTATATCAAAAAAAAATATTAAAAATTTATAAATTATGTGTTAAAAAATTAAAAAGTATTAAAAAACAGTCGAAATTTTGTGAGCTATATCACAAATTGAAGTAAATTATCTTGCTGTTTTAAAAAAAAATCCATATTTTAAATAAAATTATAAATGAAAACATTTGAGGAATAAATGATTAAGCGATTATTGATTATCG
>CALGLM010000033.1 GCA_937930275.1 uncultured Ignavibacteria bacterium | reverse complement strand
TTTAACGAAATTAAACCCAAAGGTACGTATTCATATAATTACGGTGCGTCTTTTACTCAGTTACAACAAATAAACGTACCGGCAGTACATGACTTGGGATTTAAAGGTCAGGGGGTTTACGTAGGAGTATTAGACGCAGGTTTTAATAATTTGCCGCACGAAGTTTTTAATAATATGAATATTATTGCAGCATACGATTTTGTTAACAATGATAATGATGTAAGTGATGGTAACGATATGGGAGACGGTAGCCACGGTACTCAAACTTTATCTACTATCGGCGGTTTTAAAGAAGGTAAACTTATAGGACCCGCATTTGCCTCAACATTTATTTTGGCAAAAACTGAAAATACGGAGAGTGAAACTCCGATTGAAGAAGATAACTGGATAGCCGGAATTGAGTGGATGGATAGTATTGGTGTTGATGTTACAAGTACTTCTTTAGGTTATATTGATTTTGACTCGCCTTATAATAGTTATACATGGCAAAGTATGAACGGTAATACTTGCAGAATTACAATAGCTGCCGATTTAGCAGTAGGTCGGGGAATAGTTGTTGTTAATTCCGCCGGAAACGAAGGTTCAAATTCATCACATAATACACTTGGTGCACCCGCAGATGGCGATAGCGTAATTGCGGTTGGCGCAGTTACTTCAACCGGAACTCGTTCAAGTTTTAGTAGTGTGGGTCCAACGGTTGACGGAAGAATTAAACCTGACGTTATGGCAATGGGTAGTGACGTAACGGTTGCCAGTACTTATAGCACAACCGGTTACACCACGTCAAGCGGAACGTCTTTCAGCGGTCCTTTAGCAGGCGGTGTTGCATCATTAATTCTAAGTGCTATGCCAAGTTTAACCCCAATGCAAGTTAGAGATGCAATGAGAAATACATCTTCGTTAAATAGCAGTCCTAATAATGAATATGGATGGGGTATATTAAATGCACTTGGGGCAATAAATTATTTTAGAGTTCAGATAGACCACACATCTTTAACAGATACTGAAAATCCTGCTCGAATTCATAAGGTTTCGGCTATTTTTACATCACAACTTCCGCTTATTACTAATAAATTATTCTTGTTTTACTCTGTAAATAACGGTACAAGCTATGATTCGGTTGCATTTAGCTCTACCGGTACTCAAAATAAATATGAAGCAATTATTCCGGTAAACCAAAACAACGTAACTGTTAAATACTTTATTAAAGCGGTTAATACAAGCAATGTTTATTCATTTTTGCCTTTGAATGCTCCGGTTACAACTTTTTCGTTTAAGGTTGGTACAGATACTATTTTGCCTATTATTGTTCACACAAATTTGGGAAACCAAAGTTTATATGCGTTACCTATTAAAGTTGAAGCTAATATTACGGATAACTTAGGTGTAAAAAATGCAAGAGTGTATTATAAACTAAATAGTGTTCAAAAACCGGAATTTGAACTTACAAGACTTGGTAATTCAAATATTTTTACCGGATATTTTCCGTTACAACAAAGCGATTTAACATTAGGTGACGTAATTGAATATAAAATTGTTGCGGTAGATAGTTCGTCAGCGAATAATACCACAACGGTACCTTCACAAGGTTTTTACGCTTTTGAAATTGTGAACGTTGTTATATATAGTGCTAATTTTGAAGTTGATAACGGTACTTTAATAGGTTCCAACGATTGGGAATGGGGAGCTACGGTAAGTCCTTATCCGTTAGCACATAGCGGTTCAAAAGTATGGGGTACAAAATTAAACTCTAATTATTCTTCGGGACCATTGGTTTCTTCTTTAGAAACACCGGAAATGCAAGTCGTTTCTAATAATGCCAGTTTAACATTTTGGCATTCATACGATTTTGAATCATCATATGACGGCGGAAACGTTAAGATGAGTAAAAACGGAGGAGCTTACACGCTAATTACTCCTCAGGGTGGTTATCCCGGAGTTTTAAGTACAAGTTACAATAATCCGTTAGGCGGTCAAAATGCTTATGTTAGTTCATCAGGGTGGGTAAACGCTTTGTTTAATTTAAGCGGTTTATTATCAACAGGTGACGTGGTTAAATTTAAATTTGATTTTGGTGTAGATAATTCGATACAATATAAAGGCTGGTATATTGATGATCTTTCATTTACGGGAATAGGTATTGCTTTACCCGTTGAATTAATTTCTTTTACTGCGGTAAGTAATAGTGACGGAAAAACTGAGTTAAAATGGTCAACTGCAACCGAAGAGAATAACTCTGGTTTTGAAATTGAAAGAAGTATAAATGGTACTAATTTTACTAAAATTGGATTTGTTGTCGGTCACGGAACTACAACCGAATTAAATAATTATTCATTTATAGATAACACGCCGGAAAACGAAAAAGTATTTTATCGTTTGCGCCAATTGGATTATTCCGGTTTATTCGATTACTCGGATGTTATTTCGGTAAATAACAATTTTGCATATAGCTACGGTATTGAGCAAAATTATCCAAATCCGTTTAATCCAACAACAAATATTTCGTTTTCGTTAAAAGAATCCGGATTTGTAACATTGTCGGTTTATAATGTTTTAGGTGAAAAAATTACTGATATCATTAATAATAAACTAAATTACGGAAAATATACAATTACTTTTGATGCATCTAAATACGGATTAACCAGCGGTATTTACTTATTTAAATTGAATGTAGATGATAAATTTAGCTCAGTGAAAAAAATGAATTTAATTAAATAAAGTTTTCTTTATGAATTTGTATAAATTAATGTTATTTTTAATTATGAAGCCAAAATTATATAATAAAACAGGGTTTGCCATGTTTGCATATTTTTTATTGATTTTGATATCGTTAACTGTAAGTTTGCAGGCACAAATTGCAAATGTCGTTCCTGAAAAGACTTTATTGTTAAATCAAAAAGTTACGAATTTAGGGGATGTTGCAAATGTATATGTTGATGATTTTTTTAATTACTACGTACTAAGCAAAGATAATAAAAATATTAACATATTTAATTCATCGGGTGATTTTGTAAAGAAAATACCTTCGGATAATAATACAAAATTGTTTGATACCCCTGTTGATATTTGTGTTCAAAAAAACGGTAAAATTGCCGTTTTGGATAGAGGTCTAAAAAGGATTATTATAGTTAATCAAGACGGTGAAAGGCAATCGGTATTCGGAAACAGCGGCAGTAACCTTGGTAATTTAGATAATCCTTCTCAAATTGAATTTGATGCTTACGGAAACTTTTATGTGTTTGATAAAGGGAATAAGACAGTAATAAAATTTAATAAACAAGGCTTGTATAGGGGTGCTATATCGGCAAAAAATTGTATAGCTTTTGCAGTAGGTTTAGATCAAAATATTCATCTTTTAACTAAAGCGGATCAAGGATTTTTAGTTCAAGTTTATTATCCTAATTTTACAATAAAAACGCAGTTTCTTATAAGAAACCTATCAGAACCCACTGACTTTTTAATAAATAAATTTAACCAATATTATATTGTAGATACTGAATTATGTTCGGTATTCCAGTATGATAGTACCGGAGTTCCTACAGGAGTTAAAATAGGTATAAAGGGGAATAGCGGCAGCGTAGGTACGTTTAGCGAACCGACAATAATTTGTAATCAGTATGTAGATGATTCCAATGATAAAGTATATATTTTTGACGAAAAATTCTCATCAATTCAATCATTTAACGTTAACTTTAAACAGATGCAGTTTAAGCCTGCCGTTCCGATGGTAAAAATGGATGTGGAATTTGTTGAATCACAAAAGACTGATCCTTATAAGTACCTATTTATAGATAACGATGTCTTTTATTATATTTTAAACGATAATACTTTGCTTGCAAAAAAGGGAAGTGAAGAAATTTTTAGACTAAATACTCAAGCTCAAAAGCAGAAGGGAATAAATTTATCCGAACCTATTGCGTTAACGGTGTTTAATAATAAAGTATATATTGTTGATAATGATGACGATAAAGTAGTTGTAATTGATTCGAAAAACGGATTTAATCTATCGCAATTCGGTGAATCTGGAAGTAACGAAGGACAATTAAATTCACCAAATGATATTGTTGCCGATAATAACGGGAAAATTTATGTAAGCGATTATAAAAATAGCAGAGTAAATGTTTATAACGAACAAGGGATGTATGTTAATAAAATACTGCTTACAAATAACCGCCCGATAAAATTAGCAATGAGTAAATTAAATACGATATTTATTTTACTTGAGGATAAAAAATCGATTTTTTATTTAGAAAGTGAAAAAAACAAAGTTGAATCGTTACAACTTGCCGGTTTATCAATTGATTTTGAAATAGGTACAATAGCAAGTATTGACGAAAACATGCTGCTTGTATATGATGATTATTACGGTGTTATTCATGTTTTTGATAATTATAAAAAAATATCTGAATTTATTTCACGTGGCGAAAATGAAGCACAGATGCCAAATATAAATATTATTGCAACTAACATTAATAATAATTCATTGTTTGTTAGTTCTACAAAAATAAATGTTCAAAAACAGTTTAGATTGCTTATTCCTCCCGCTGAACCAAAAGATGCAAAAATAAATATATCTAACGAAGGAATTGCGGATCTTGTTTGGATTGGAGATACAAAACGTGCTTCAAGTTATTTAATTTATAGAAAAAAACAGGACGAAAAGGACTTTCAATTATTTACAAAAGTTGAAAGTACAAGTTTATTGCTTGATAAACCGACCGAAAATATTATGCAATACGGTGTAATTGCTGAAACTAAAGACGGATTACAAAGCAAAATGTCCAACATTGTTGATGATGAGATTAGCTATTTACAATTTTTAAAGGATTATCAACCTCAGCAAGCAATTAAAAGATTGCAAGAGTTAAAAGAATTTAATCCTATCGGAATTGTTAATAAAATAAGCTTAATCTATCGCGAATTAATTGAAAAGTATAGCTCTTCATCCAACTGGGATATGATGATTAACACGTTGGGAGAGTTAATTAAAGTTAAGCCCGATGAAAGTTCTTATTATATTGAATTAGCAAATGCATACAAAACTCTTTTACGCTATTCAGACGGTATAAGAGTTTTAAACGATGCTAAAATTCGTTTTTCGGATAATTTAGCCGTATATCAAAATTTAATTCGTCTTCAGTATTTAAATAAAGATTATGTAGGTACTATTGCACAATGCAAAGAGGCATTAACTAAATTTGCAGATAACGAAAAAATTATGCAAAGTTTGGCAGAGGCTTATTTAAGCAACAACCAAAAAGAAGAAGCCCTTCAAGTATATCGTGATCTATCATTTAAAACCGGTAAGGAGCAATACTTTATTTCCGCCGGAAAAATTTTAGTAAACCTTGGCAGAATGGATGAAGCCATTATGGTTTATACGCAAGCTCAAAATACCGGAAATGCGGGAAGTGAACTAAATGCGGCTTTAGCAGAAGCTTACATTGCTAAAGGAATGAATAGTGATGCAATACTTCAGATTGAAAAATCAATACTTGTTGATAAAACAAATCCGCGATATTTTTATATTCTCGGGTTGGCACATTCTAATAATAGAAACAAACAAAATGCAATTACGGCATTTGAAAAAGCTGTATCTTTGGATAGTACACAGGCAGAATACTATTTAGCATTAGGTAAAGATTATGAAATTATAAATAAAATTGCAAATGCTCAAGTTGCATACGAAAAAGCATACAAACTAAATGCTTCCAACTGGGAAGTATTATACCGTTTAGGTAAAATTTATCTTGACCTAAAAAAATATGATCAATCGTGCAAACTTTTAGTTGATGCAAATAAATTACTTCCGGAAAATAAAGAAATTAAAGACTTTTTAGATAAAGCTATGCTAACAAGGGAAAAATATAATGCTAAACGAGACCCGATTGAAATAGATAATATCTCGTTTACTTCCTTGTTCCCTTCATTGTTTAATTACTATAAAACTAATCAGATAGGGTCTTTAACAATCTTTAATACAAAAAATGAACCGTTTGATGATATTAGAATTGAAATTACTTCGCCCGAGTTATTAGACGAACCTGCGGTAACGGTTGTACCGATGATAATTCCGATGGACTTTAAAGAAGTTTTGGTTTATGCAAGATTAAAAGACGCAATAATTAAAAAGTCGATTGATGGTCCGAAAGATTACAATGTTAACATTGCTATAACGTATAAATACAAAGAAAAAGAACAGAGACTTACACAAAAAACAACCGTCAAAGTATATTCGTTAAATTCAATTTCTTGGGAAGATAAAAAGAGAATTGCAAGCTTTATTTCGGCTAATGACGAAAATGTAAGAAGTTTTATTACCGGCGGTATTATTGCAAAGTTTAGCGATATTCCGTTAGCATTTCCTAAAATACCAAAGCCTATTTTACAAACGGCTATGGTATGGGAATATTTTAGATCACTCGGAATTACATATGTTCAAGATCCTAATTCTTCTTATCAAGCCGTTTCTGAATCAAACGTAATAGACTATGTTCAATTTGCAAGTCAAACAATTGATAGAAAAACCGGTGATTGTGACGATCTGGTTACATTAATGTGTTCGTCATTAGAATCAATTGGTATTAATACGGCTGTTGTGGATGTGCCTGGACATGTTTTTATGGCTTTTGATACCGGTTTAACACCCGATAAATTATTGGAGAGCGGTATTAACGAAAATATGTTGATAATTCGCAACAATACGGTTTGGCTGCCATTGGAAACTACGGTAATTGGGAAAAACTCGTTTATTGAAAGCTGGGAAGTAGCCAATAAAAGATATAACGAAACGTTAAAAAGTACGCAAAGACTTGAACTAATAGAAATTAGGAATGCCGTTATTACTTACCCGCCACTTATTTATCCGGGAGGTTCAATAGGATTAAATACTTTACCTAATTATCAGGCAATTGGCGAAAAAGTAAAAGAAGATTTAACTAAATTTATGAGCAACACATCACAAAATTTAGAAGTTGAATTACTTGCTATTTTAGAGAAATATCCTAAAAATATTCATGTTGCAAATAAATTGGGATTATATTATGCACGTAATGGTAAATTTCAACTGGCAGAAGTACAATTTTTAAATGTTTTAGTTGAAAAGAAAACAGATATGGCAGCATTAATAAATTTAGGTAATGTTTATTATATTCAAAAAAATTACGATAAAGCCGAATCTTATTTTACCCGAGCCATACTATTAGATGAAAATAATACAGGTTTATTAGTAAACATGGCTAAATTGTATTTAGCAATGGGAAAACAGGTAAAAGCTAAAGAATATTTTGCAAAGGCAGAAAAACTTAACCCGGAAATAGTAAAACAATATCCGGATATTATAAAAAGATTTAATTAACGGAGGATGAAATGAAAGTAAAACTTTTATTCATTTTTATTATATTATGTTCGGGGCTTGCAATATTAAACGGTCAGACTGTTGTTGGTAAAGTAAGCTTCTTTGCCGGTGAAATACAAGTAACCGTGGATGGTTCAAATAACTGGGAAAAAGTTAAAATGAAGATC
>CALGLM010000032.1 GCA_937930275.1 uncultured Ignavibacteria bacterium | reverse complement strand
GCACAAGACGTTGAATTAAATGTTTCAAAAAAAATAGAAGCAGGTTTAAGTTCAATTACAAATTTAAAGAAAATACGTTCTACATCAATTGATAATATCTCCGTAGTTTCTCTTGAATTTGAATTCGGTACTAATTTGGATGAAGCAACAAATGATATTCGATCGGCATTAGAGTTTACTAAAAGGAATTTACCCGATGATGCTGAGGATCCGACAATTTTTAAATTTAGCACAAATATTTTCCCAATTATGTTTATTGCGGTTCAAGCAAAAGAAAGCTATATAGGACTTAATAAAATAGTTGAAAACGAAATACTTGATCCATTAAAACGTGTAGAAGGTGTAGGAACCGTGCAAGCTTTTGGTGGTCCGATTCGTCAAATTTTAGTGCATGTTGATGAAAAGAAATTGGAAGCATATAATATTTCTGCTGCGCAAATAGGTCAAGTTTTACAGTCGGAAAATGTAAACTTGCCTTCCGGTTCAATTAAAATGGGGAACATGGAATATAATTTACGTGTACCCGCCGAATTTACTAATGCAGATGAAATTAAAAATTTAGTACTCGGTGCACAAAACGGCAAAATAGTATATTTAAGAGACATTGCCGAAGTAAAAGACAGTTTAAAAGATAGGACAATTAACGTTAGATTGAATGGCGGACAAGGTTTGCAAATTATTGTTCAAAAACAATCTGGTGCAAATACAGTTGACGTTGTAAAAAACGTAAAAGCCAAAATTGCAGAATTAAAAAAGAATTTACCTTCTGATGTAAGTATAGATATTATTCAGGATTCATCTCAATTTATTATTCAATCGGTTGATAACTTAACCGAAGCTGTTCTTTTAGGCGGTATTTTTGTTGTAATAGTTGTTTTGCTTTTCTTACGTCAGTGGCGTGCAACTTTTATTATAATGGTTGTGTTACCTGTATCGTTAATCGGAGCATTTATATATCTTTATTTTTCCGGCAACACTATTAACATTATTTCCTTATCATCTCTATCCATTGCAGTTGGGCTTGTTGTTGATGATGCTATAGTAATTCTGGAAAATATTTCGCACCACATTGAAAGAGGAGCAAGACCAAGAGAAGCAGCTATTTTCGGTTCTGCCGAAGTAGGACTTGCGGTTGCAGCAGCCACTTTTACAATTGTTGCAGTATTTTTTCCTTTAGTTTTTATTTCGGGAATTGCCGGAATATTATTTAATCAATTAGGGTTTTTAGTAACTGTAATGATTCTTGTTTCACTATTAGCTGCTTTAACATTAATTCCAATGCTTGCTTCAAAGCTTTTACCGGCAAAAAAGACACGTAAACCTATATCGAACCCGATATTAATTAAAGTTGATTCTGCTTTAGGAAAAGTATTAGATTCAATTGATAATTTTTATAAAAAGGTTCTCGAATGGGCTTTAGATCATAAAAAAAGTGTCGTATTTATATCATTGTTAATTTTTATTTCATCATTAGCATTAATACCGTTACTTGGAACTGAATTTATCCCTAAATCCGATTCATCGCAATTTCAAGTTACTTTTGAACTTGAACCGGGAAGAAGGTTAGAAGAAACAGTAGAATATGTTAAAAAAATTGAAGGGATGATTAAAAGCGAATTTCCTGAAGTAGTTTACATTTCGGCAAGATCAGGTGTAAATGATATGGGATTTTCTTCTTTGCTATTCGGACAGAGTGAAGGGACCAATATATCCGGATTTCAAATAAGAACAAAACCCTTATCAGATAGAAATAGAACAATTTTTGATATGGCAGATTTAATTAGAGAAAAAATTAAAAACTTACCAGGTATTAAGAGTTTTAGTGTTAATACTGCAGGTTCGGCAGGATTTTTAACCGGTTCTACCGGTGCTCCTATTCAAGTAGATATTATTGGACCTGATCTTACAGAATCGTATAAGATAGCTAATAAACTTACTGAACATTTAAAGAAAATTGAAGGTCCCAGAGATATAAGAATTGATATAGGTGATCCCAGACCCGAACTACAAATTGTTTTGCAACGTGATAAAATGGCACTTAACGGTTTAAATACTTCTACTGTAGGTAATACATTACGAAATAGTTATTACGGATTGACTCCTACAAAATATCGTGAACTTGGGGACGAATATGATATTTTTGTGAGTTTACCTCCGGAAAAGAAAAATAGCATCACAGATATAGAAAACTTACCAATTAAGACCGTTTTAGGGACGACTGTCAGATTAAAAGATGTCGGATCGGTTGTACAATCTTATTCACCTCCGACTATTAAAAGAAAAGAACAAGAAAGAGTTATCGGAGTTCTTGCTGATGTTTCGGGTCGTTCATTAGGAGATGTAGCTAATGATATTAAATCATTTGTAAATAAATTAGAACTACCTGCAAATACTACAATTGAATACGGCGGTCAAATTGAACAGCAGGGAGATACTTTTACAGATTTATTGTTCTTACTTTTGCTTAGCGTTATACTTGTTTATATGGTTATGGCTGCTCAATTTGAATCATTCCTTGATCCTTTTATAATTATGTTTTCAATACCTTTTGCATTTACGGGTGTATTTATTGGACTTTTTATAACAGGTGTATCGTTTAGCGTAATTGCATTTTTAGGAAGTATAATGCTTGTTGGTATTGTAGTTAAAAATGCTATTGTTCTTGTGGATTACACTAATATTATTAGAGCACGTGGTTACCAACTACGAGAAGCAATAGTATTTTCGGGTAGAAACAGATTACGCCCTGTTTTAATGACAACTTTAACTACATTGCTCGGATTATTACCGTTAGCATTAAGCAGCGGGGACGGTTCGGAAATATGGAAACCACTTGGTATTTCTACTATAGGCGGATTAATGTTTTCAACTTTAATTACATTAGTGCTTGTTCCCGTTTTATACTCTGTTTTTGAAACAAGAGTAAAAAAGAAAAAAGAATTAGAATAAGAGGAAATTATGAAAGCTGTTATGATAGTATATAACCATGGTATTACAGAAGAAGTTAATGATGCATTAGTAGATTTGAACATCAAAGGATTTACTCGATTTCTAAATGTTCACGGTCAAGGTAGTATTAGCGGTGAACCGCATCTTGGTTCACATATCTGGCCAAGTCTAAATGCAGTACTTATTACAATAGTTGAAGAAAACTTGGTCGATAAACTTTTAGATAAAGTGAAGTCAATTAATTCCGAAGCCGAAGAGCAAGGAATACATGCATATGTATGGAATATTGAACAAGTTTTTTAATTAATCGAAAATTATAAAAGACATCTTCTCGTTATTAAATTGAGAAGGTGTCTTGTTTATTTTTTATTACAGTTATAAATTATATGATATTTTTTATTGATAATACATTGTTCAATTAAGAATGTATTTTAAATCACATCACTAAAATATTATAAAAAATAAACTTGACATTTTTAATAAGATATGATATATTTGTTACCATGAATACAAAAAGAATAAAATTTACGGTATTATTATTTTTAGTTTCGCAAATAACTTTTTTATTTGCAGGAGCGTTCATATCTTATTTTCACGGACGCAGCACAGGCGATAGCATTGTTCTTGAATGGCAAACCGGACAAGAAACCAACCTTAAAACATTCGTAATTGAAAGAAAAACACCTATTAGTAATTTTACTGAATTAGGTACAATTAATTGTAAAGGAAGTAATTCTGTTTATACTTATACTGATAATTATGCTTATAAAACTAATGAAGCTGCATATATTTATCGTTTAAAGTTAGTTGATAAAGACGGTGATGCTTCATATTCCAACGAAGTTACAGTAACTCACGGTGGTGTTTCCAGTGTAAAAAGAACTTGGGGAAGTATAAAGGCATTATTTAGATAACTTATTTACCGTTTTTCTTGTGAGTTCCGATTACCATGATTAAGGACTTTCCGATTTATTTAGCCTCTCAATCACCTCGTAGGCGAAAACTTCTTAAAATACTAAACTTAAAATTTCAATCTTTTTCTGTTGACGTGGATGAATCACTGTTAGAAGGTGAAATTCCCGTTGATACAGTATTAAGATTATCATCATTAAAATTAAATAAAGCTAAAGAAAAAGTAAAGAATGGGATAGTTATTACTGCCGATACAATTGTGGTACTTGACGGCGTAATTATTAATAAACCTAAAGATAAAAAAGATGCCGAAAAAATCTTAAAAAAATTAAGCGGGAACACTCATATTGTATATACCGGATTTGCAATTTTTAATTCAAAAAACAATAAAACGATATTTGATTATGAAACTACCGAAGTTACATTTAGAAAATTAGATAAACAAGAAATATTAGATTACATAGAAACCGGAAGTCCTATGGATAAAGCCGGAGCTTATGGAATACAAGATGATTTCGGTGCTGTTTTTATTGAAAAAATTCATGGTTGTTATTATAACGTTGTTGGTTTACCTCTTCAAAAATTGTATAAACGCTTGAAGGAAATTATATAATTGATTGAAAAAATAAAACGTAATTTATATATAGTTTTTGGTTTAGCAATACTTCTTTATCTTATTTTTGCAATTTTCACAAACATTAATGATTTAGCTTCTACATTAAAATCTTTTAATTGGTTTTATTTACCGCTTTTACTATTGTTTTCTTATTTAAATTACCTTTCAAGGTTTGTTAAATGGCATTACTATGTTAAATTGTTAAAAATAAATACAAGTATGAAACTTTCATTTTCCATTTTTATGAGTGGCTTGGCGATGAGTCTTACTCCAGGCAAAATGGGAGAAGTGCTTAAGTCGTATATGCTTAAACAAACTTCAGGCGAATCGATTAGTAAAACTGCCCCTATTGTATTTATTGAAAGAGTTACAGATTTTTTATCTTTGGTTTTACTTTCTTTAATTGGTGCAATTTACTTTAATTTCGGAATAATTTCTACACTTATAGTTGGAATATTTTTTATAATATTGGTTCTAATAATAAGTAATAAAGAGATTTCTTTTAAGCTAATTGACATTCTGCAAAAAATTAAAATTATTAAAAAGCAAGCAAAAAAATTGCATGATGCTTATGAAAGTTCATACAAAATGCTTCAATTCAAACCATTAACTTATATGGTATTAGTAAGTTTTATTGCTTGGTTTTTTGAATGTTTAGGATTTTATTTTGTTCTACATAATTTTGATAAAAATATTTTATTTATTCTTCCTATTTTTGTATATTCATTTTCAACAATAATTGGGTCGGTAACTATGTTACCCGGAGGATTAGGAGCAACAGAAGGAAGCCTAACTTATTTGTTACATATAAACGGATTTAGTAAAGAAGAAGCACTTGCATCAACATTTATTATACGCACTGTTACGTTGTGGTTTGCATTAGCAATAGGAGTTATTCATCTGTTTTATTTCCAAAAAAAATATGGCGATATATCAATAGATAAACAGGAGTAAAACTATGTCAAAATACAGTAAAATTACCGTTCCCGTTTCAGGGGAAAAAATAACAATACAAGGGGAAAAACTTATAATTCCGGATAACCCTATAATTCCGTTTATTGAAGGAGACGGAACCGGACCGGATATTTGGAAGGCTTCTCAATATGTTTTTGATGCAGCAATTGAAAAAGCATACGGAGGAAGAAGAAAAATTGAATGGATGGAAGTTTTTGCCGGCGAAAAAGCACTAACAGTTTACGGTGAAAATGTTTGGTTGCCTGACGAAACAATTGAAGCAATTAAAGAATTTGTTGTTGCAATAAAAGGTCCATTAACAACTCCGGTAGGTGGAGGAATCCGAAGTTTGAACGTCGCTTTAAGACAAATATTAGACTTATTTGCTTGTGTTAGACCGGTTAAATATTATGACGGAACGCCAAGTCCCGTTAAACGTCCGCAAGATTTGAGTATTGTAATATTTAGAGAAAATACGGAAGATGTTTATGCCGGAATAGAATTTAAAGCCGAAACGGAAGAATCCGAAAAATTAATAGAATTTATAAATACTAATTTTAATAAAAAAATTCGATTAGATAGCGGAATAGGAATAAAACCAATAAGCAAATTCGGAACCGAAAGACTTGTTAAAAAAGCTATTGAATTTGCTATAGAAAACAAAAGAAAAAATGTTACTCTTGTTCATAAAGGGAACATAATGAAATTTACCGAAGGGAGTTTTAGAGATTGGGGATATGAGACAGCAAAAAAATATTTTAGAGAATTTATTATAACCGAAGACGAATTATGGGAAAATTATAACGGTAAACAACCAGTAGATAAAATATTAATAAAAGATAGAATTGCAGATAGCATTTTTCAACAAGTATTGTTACGACCATCTGAATATGACGTTTTAGCGACTCCAAACTTAAACGGTGATTATTTATCTGATGCGTGTGCAGCACAAGTAGGCGGTTTAGGAATTGCACCGGGTGCTAATATAAGTTATCATTATGCGGTTTTTGAAGCTACCCACGGAACAGCACCAAAATATGCCGGATTGGATAAAGTTAACCCAGGAAGTGTTATTTTAAGCGGGGTAATGATGTTGGAATATTTGGGTTGGAAAGAAGCTGCAGACTTAATAGAAAAAGCAATGCAAAAGACCATATCAAGCAAAGTTGTTACATACGATTTTGCAAGACAATTAGAAGGTGCAACAGAAGTTAGCTGCTCTGCTTTCGGTAAAGAAATTGTTAAAAATATGTGATATAAATATTTGATAAAATAACTTAATTACTTGATTTTATTTTCAGGTATTGTTATTTTGCTATAACATTAATAAATAAGTTGAGGTAACTATGTCAGAAGATAACGGATTAGGAAAAGGTTTAATTATTGGATTTTTGACAGGTGCAGCAGTAGGTTCTATAATAGCATTATTATTTGCACCAAAATCCGGTAAAGAATTACGTAGTGATATTAAACAAAAATCCCAAGATTTTATGGATGAAGCCGGCGAAGTTTTGGAGAATGCTAAACAAAAAGCGACCGTAATAATTAACGAAGGCAAGAAAAAATCTGAAGAAATGGTTGCCGAAGTTAAAGAAAAAGTTGAAAAACTGACTGACGAAGCCGAAAAGATTTTATCTAATGCAAAAGAAAAAGCCGGTGAATATGTTGATGAAGGCAAAACTAAATTTGCAAAAGAGACAGATAGAATTAAAAATGCGGTAAAAGCCGGTTTAGATACTTTTAAATCTGAACAAGAAGCTTAAGAATTATGGATTATTTTATTAATGTTGCTTTAGTTTTATTAATTTTAGCAGGCGCATTTTTATGTGTATATGTTGTAATTGCACTAAAAAGAACTGTGGAATCGATTGTTAAATTACAAAACGATATATCCAAATTAATAGAACAAACGTTACCTGTTTTACAAAGCTTAGAACAAGCAAGTTCAAATATCAATCGTCTTTCCAATGATATTGAACGCAGAGTAAAAAAAATAGACAATTTTACCGAAACGGTAAAAGAAAGATTTGCTTCAATCGTAAACCTTAAAGAAAATATTGCACCGGCTAACCCGATAATTAAATTATTAAAAAATTTATCGGCAATACAAAAAGGTGTTGCTTCTTTTTTGAGTTATTTGAAACAAAATTAATTAGTAATTTATAGAGACGGAGGAAAATTGAAAGAATATCAAACCGATGCAATAAGGAATATTGCTTTTATTGGTCATGGCGGAAGTGGAAAAACTTCTATATCAGAGTATTTATTATACTTTGCAGGTGAAACAAATAGAATAGGCAGAGTTGAAGAAGGAAATACCATTTCCGATTATACAGCAAATGAAATAGAAAAACAATTTTCTATTGTAGCAACTCCTTTAAATATTGAATGGAATAATGCAAAAGTAAATTTTGTAGATACACCGGGTTATGCCGATTTAATCGGGCAGGTTATTTCAAGTTTACACGTAGTTGATACGGCAGTAGCGGTGGTTAAAAGTGCTGAAGGTATTGAAGTTGGTACCGAAACAAATTGGGAGTTAGTTGCAAAAAATAAATTATCATCAGCCATTTTAATAAATAAGGTGGATAACGAACACTCAAAGTATGAAGAAACATTTGAAAAATGTCGTGAAAAATTAACACATGATGCTACATTAATCACTTTTCCGGTTAAAGAAGGTTTGAACTTTAATTCCGTTGTTGATTTAACAACAATGAAAATGTACACATACGATGAAGCAGCTACAAAAAAATATACCGAGTCTGAAATTCCTGCAGATTTAACAGCAAAAGCGAATGATTTACGTAATGAATTAATTGAAAAAATTGCCGAAACTGACGAAGAACTATTAAATCAATTCCTTGAAGAAGGTACGTTAGATGACGCAAATTTTACAAAAGGTTTGAAAAAAGCAATTAGTAGCCGCAATTTATCACCTGTATTTACTATCTCTGCTTCTAAAGGTGTTGGTTTAGTGAACTTTTTAAATTTTGTTGTTAAATATTTCCCGTCACCGGCAGATGTTGAACCTAAAAAAGGTAAAATGAAAGACTCTGATAATGAAATTGTAATACCGTGTGATCCAAAAGGGGAAACTTGTTTATTTATTTTTAAATCGCTTTCGGAACAGCATGTTGGTGAATTATCATTCTTTAAAGTTTATTCAGGTAGCGTAAATATTGGTATGGATTTAGAGAACACGTCCAAGAATAAAACTGAAAGAATGGGACAAATTTTTGTAACAAACGGTAAAACAAGAAAAGATATTGCAAAACTATATGCCGGAGATATAGGTGCTGTAGTAAAATTAAAAGATACGCAAACCGGCAATACACTTACTTCAAAAAATCTATTGGTAGTTTTACCTGAAATAGATTTCCCGGAACCAGTAATTAGAGCAGCCGTAAAGCCAAAAGCAAAAGGGGATGAAGATAAAATATCAAGCGGTTTACATACTGCACATCAAGAAGACCCAACATTACAAGTACATTTTGACCCAGAATTAAGTCAAACTATTGTATCGGGTCAAGGCGAACTTCAATTAGCTTTAGCTACAAAATTATTAAAAGAAAGATATAAAGTAGAAGTTGAATTAGTTGAACCGCGAATACCTTATAGAGAAACTATAAAAGGTGTATGTGAAAATGCCGAATATAAGCATAAAAAACAATCAGGCGGACGCGGACAGTACGGACATGTTGTGTTAAAATTAGAACCAAAAACTCGCGGTGAAGGTTTTGAATTTGTTGATGCAATTGTTGGTGGTGTTGTACCGGGTAGATTTATTCCTGCCGTAGAAAAAGGTTTAAAAGAAATTATGACAAAAGGAATTTTAACCGGAAGCAAGGTTATTGATATTAGAGCCACGTTGCATTTTGGTTCTTATCATGACGTAGATTCGGATGAAGTTTCTTTTAAAATTGCAGCTTCTCAAGCATTTAAAAAAGGTTTTATGGAAGCTAAACCGGTAATATTAGAGCCGATTGAAAAAGTTACTATTAAAGTTCCCGAAGAGTACATGGGAGACGTAATGGGTGATATTTCATCACGTCGTGGTAAAATATTGGGAATGGATTCAGTTGGTTCATTCCAAATAATAAATGCATTAGTTCCGCTTTCGGAATTGTACAAATATGCCACTTTATTACGCAGCTTAACTTCCGGTAAAGGAACTTTTAGTAGCGTTCACTCGCATTATGAAGACGTACCGAAAGATGTTGAATCTAAGATTATTGAAGAATATAAGAAAACTAAAGAAGAAGAAGCAGCTTAAAATTTTCTTCTTTAATAATAAAATTGCAGCCCCTCTCTCCCGTTTATTTTTAGGGTCGAGAGGGTTTGCCTTAATTATTGGGTAAAACTTTAGAGAAAAAATGGATAAATTATTTTCACCTTGGAGAACTCTTTACATTCAGTCATTTAAGGACAAAAAAGAAGAGAACGGATGTGTATTTTGCAATTGTGATTTTGATAACTATACAAGCGATGATTCACAAATAATTTATAACGGAAAAACATGTTTTATTATGCTTAATCTATTTCCTTATAATAGCGGTCATTTAATGGTTATTCCTAAAAGACATTTAAATAATATAAATGACTTAACTGACGAAGAATCGACCGAAATTATGAGACTTACAAAATTAAGTATAAAAGCATTAGACATAACAATGAAACCTCAAGGTTATAATATTGGTGCAAATTTAGGTAAAGCTGCAGGAGCAGGAATTGATCAGCATTTACATTACCATATTGTACCAAGATGGATAGGTGATGTAAATTTTATGCCGGTAATCGGAGAAATTAAAGTAATTTCAGTTGATTTACTCGAAGCAAAAAGAGATTTAATTGATGCATTTAATAAACTATCAACTGAATGATAAGTGTTTTAATTGCACCAAATAGTTTTAAAGGTTGTATTGACTCTATAGATATAACTGATCATATCTATAATAACCTTTTTAATGAAAATCCTAAATTCAAACATAAAATAGATATTTTAAAAAGACCTATAAGTGATGGCGGAGACGGATTTTTAAATATTTGTAAGACATACTTTAATTTAACTATACAAATGATTGAAGTAGAATATTTAGACTGCGGATCTCAATTAATACCGATTGGTATTGATTTTCAAAATCGAAAAGTATATGTTGAAATAGCTACAATGATAGGAAGTAATGGACTATCAACAGATAACAGCAAACTTAATCCATATATCTATAATTCGGCTCCTGTAGGCCAATTATTAAATAAGTTAAACTTACTGAATAAAAAAAATAATTGCTTCGATAAAGTGATTATTGGAATCGGAGGCACAATAACAAGCGATTTAGGCTTGGGCATCATGTATGCATTCGGACTTTTAATGAAAAGACATAATAAAGTTTTACCTTTAAGACCTTCCGAATTTATAAATGCAACCGATATTGAATACAGTAAACCAAACTTGACTTTCACTATCGATATTGTTACTGATGTTACTAATCCTCTTCTTGGTAAACACGGAGCTAATTATTGTTTCGGCGAACAAAAAGGAATAAAAAAAGAAGATATAGAGTTGTTTGAAAAAGGGTTTGAAAATGTATTACATCTATTAAGAATTAATGATTTACAAATATATAACGGTGCAGGCGGAGGTGTAGCTTTTGCCTTACAGTATTTTTTAGATGCTAAAGTTATCACTTCAAAAGATTTTATTTTGAACATATTAAACATAAATGAAATTGAACCGGATTATGTTATAACCGGAGAAGGAAGTTTTGATAAGCAAAGTTTGCTAAATAAAGGTTCAAAAGTAATAATTGATTACGCTCAAAATAAAAATGTAAAAAAAATATTTGTGATTTCGGGTAAAAATACAGAAATTAATAATGACAAATTAATTATTCATTGTGTACAAAATTATTTTAAAACACAAGCCGAATCAATTTCCAATGTAAAAGAAGGGCTTAACATAATTACTAAAATAATTTCATCTGAAATAATAAAGGACTGTAATGGAAAATAAATTTGAAAAAATAGAAAAAAAAGCATCTATTGAATTAGATGAAATACTTGGAAAACCATTTAAAGTATTAGATGACGGTTTTGTTAGGGTTGTTGATTATATGGGAAACGACGAGTCTATTGTTCAGGCTGCACGTGTTTCATACGGTAAAGGTACAAAAAAGCTTAATGAAGATAAAAGTTTAATAAGATATTTGC
>CALGLM010000031.1 GCA_937930275.1 uncultured Ignavibacteria bacterium | reverse complement strand
TTATTAATCAGTTCAAAACTATTTTTGGTAAATAAAAATTTTGCTTCTTTTAATGTTTTCGGAATTGTTCCTTTATTATACTTAACAATTTCAAAAAATTCATCAGACCAAACAACTTCCTTTGTATCAAAATCCCAAGACCAATTAGAGATTTTTGCAATTCTATGTGCTTTTTTAACTTCATTATCCTTTTGTAACAATTCAGTTATTAAGTTCTCTCTTTCTGATATATCTCGTATAATACAAAAAATTAGCTTCAAGTTATCAAAAGTGGATGCGTTTGTACTAATTTCTGCCTTATAAGTCGTCCCGTCTTTCCTTTTATGGGTTCTAATAAAATGTGCCCCTGTCTCATCAATAGAACTTAGGAGTTTGTTTATTTCGTCAATTGAATCATCAAATTCCCAATCCCAAACAGATAATTTAACCATTTCTTCATGTGTATAACCCAGCATTTTTTGAAATGCATTATTAAATTCAAGTACTTTACCCCATTCATTCATAACTACAATTCCGTCACTGGATTCTTTTAGTAAAGTATCTTTAAAGTAAGTCTCCCTTCTTATTTTATTTTCTAATTCCAACCTTTTTGTTATATCGCGAAAAATTCCCATTGAACAAATTCTACCATTATAATTTATTTCGGAGCTCATTATTTCAACAGGAATATTTAGCCCGTCCGTTCTAACCAAATATCCGTTTTCAAAAAAGCTATCATCTAAATAATTTTTTCCCGAAGGATTATATATCTCGTATTGTTTAAGTCCTATTATCTCATTTTTTTCTTTCTCTAATATTTTTTCGGCTTTTGAATTTAGATCCACAATATCACCGGTTAATTTATCTGCAATAAATATTGCATCTGCCGCTCTTTCAAAAATATCCTTAAATTTTGCTTCACTTTCTTTTAATATTCTTTCTGATTCTTTACGTAATGAAATATCCCTTACAAAAACAACAAACAAATCAATTTCAATAATATATTGTACACTTATTTCTACGTCAATTATTTCTCCGTTTTTCTTACGATGTTTTGTTTCAAACCTATCTGATCCGTTTTTCTCAATGTTTTCAATATGTTGTTTCGTTTCATTATCCGATTCTTCAATTTCTAAATCGGAAATATTCATTAAAAGTAATTCTTCTCGTGAGTAACCTATTAACTTACAGTACGAATCATTTATTTCGTTAATCCTTCCTGATTTATTTACAATCCAAAATCTGTCAATAGAAGTTTCTAATATACTTCTATACTGCTCGTTCTTAATAAAATTTTCAGTTATGTCGGATATTGTACCCCATATTCTTATTAATTTACCCTTTTCAACTATTCCCACATAATTATTTAACGTAACTTTCTGAATTCTATCGGAGTCTTTAAATTTCTTTAATACTCTGTTTGATTCATATCCGTTTTTAATAAAATTTTCAATTATCTTGTATTCTAAACTTTTATTATCCTCTCCTTTTAAAAGTGCAATTGACTTTCCTTTTATCGGGTTTAAATCTGTATCTTTGTATAAAAACTCATATGCATAATTATATTCAACAAGCACCGATTCATAAAATATTTTATCTATTTGCTTCTCAATTGATAATTTTATATCAATAGGTTCTTTTAATTCAAAACGATAAAAAGCTTCATTAGACTTAGCAATAAATGTTTTATATCGTTCTTCGCTTTCTTTCAGTTTATTTTCAAGCTTTTTTCTTTCTGTTATATCTATAACAAAAATTGTTAAACCAATAACATTGTTTTCTTCATTAAAAATCGGTGAATACCTATTTTCCCACCATTTACGATTTTTCCCCGAACCATATTCTTCTTCTATATAAAATGATTCCCCTCTTAGTGCTCTATCAAAATTTTCTTTTGCTTTTGCTTTATCATCTTGTATTTGGATAATATCGAGCAAATTACTTCCAATTGAAATTACCACTCCCCAAATCTGTTCAATTGTTTCTTTATGAGTAATAGAAAAACCGGTGTAGCAATAATTTTCATCTAAATTAAACAAAATTAAACCGACAGGTGTCATCATCAAAGGATTTTTCAAATCAATATTAGTGTTGTACATTGCTAACCCTTATTTTTCTGGCAAGTATATCTCAATAATATTAAATAAATGGACAATTATCAAGTATTTAATTTCTTATTGTGCCCTAAAAACTGCTTTTTATGAAACATTTCATACATTTTTCATTATTTAATTTTATTATTTCAAAAGATTTTAAGACGTAAACTCTTTATTTTTTATTTTTTTAAAGTTAGCGTAAAAAGCGATTAAAGTGTTTTCGATTAGCCGAATAAAAGTATTTTTTTTAACAATTAGGTTTTTGTAAAACATATAATATTTATTAAAAGTAATAAAAAAAAATTATAACATTAAAATTTTTTACTTGACTTTAAAGAAAGTATTTAAGATTTTGAACATATCAAAAATTTCAAACGTTAAAAACTATGTCACCTGACGAAAAAGTAAAAAAAGAGATAATAAAAAACTTTGGCTATGCATATCGTGCATTTGGATTAAATAAATTAATGGGGTCTGTTGTTGCCCTATTGCTTTGTAGTAACGAACCCCTTTCACTTGATGAAATAGCTAAAACGCTTGCAAGAAGTAAAGGACCTATTAGTCAAATTACAAGAAGATTAAGAGATAAAAATTTAATTAGAAGGGTATGGCATCCTACAAGTCGTAAAGATTTTTACGAAATTCAGCCCGAAATTTTTGAAAACGCTTTCCGTAATAATTTTGAGTTAATTAAGTCGAATACTCGGCTTGCAAAACAATTAAATTACTTAGTTACCGAAGTAAGCTCTGATCACGATTTTTTAAGTACACGATTAGAAGAAATGCAGCTATTTTATGAAATAATGGAAAAGCATTATCAAAACTTTTTAGATGAATGGACTATTGAAAGAATTAAATTATTAAACAATAAAGAAAATAAGTAGGTTTTCTTTATTTTGAACGTTTGAAAAATTTCAAATATTAAAAATAACGGAGAATAATTATGAAAAGATTAGAAGGAAAAGTAGCGGTAATTACAGGCGGGGCTGCCGGTATAGGAAAAGCTGCCGTACTTAAATTTGCCGAAGAAGGCGCTTCTATTGCTGTTTGGGATATGGATGAATTGCATGGTAACGAACTTGTTAATGAATTACTTAATAAAAAAATAAAATCTAAGTTTTACAAAGTTAACGTTGCCGATTTTAACAATGTTACCGAAAACGCAAAAAATGTTATTGATGAATTTGGTAAAATTGATATTTTAATAAATAATGCCGGAATTACAAGGGATGCCTCTTTAAAAAAGATGACTCCGCAACAATGGCAGCAAGTTATTGATGTTAATTTAACCGGTGTTTTTAATTGCACTAAAGTATTTTCCGATTTTATGGTTGAACAAAAATCGGGTAAAATTATTAATACATCCTCTGTTGTAGGTTTGTACGGCAACTTTGGTCAAACTAATTATGTTGCTACTAAATCAGGCGTAATTGGAATGACAAAGGTTTGGGCACGCGAATTAGGCAGAAAGGGAGTTAACGTAAACGCCGTTGCCCCAGGCTTTATTGAAACCGAGATGGTAAAATTAATGCCCGAAGCAGTTCTTGCCGGTATGCGCGAAAAAACTCCGTTAGGAAGATTAGGTAAACCGGAAGATATTGCAAATGCTTATTTGTTTTTAGCAAGCGAGGAGGCAAGTTATATTAACGGTACTGTATTAAGTGTTGACGGCGGATTGGTAATTTGATATGAGAAATGCATTTATTAAATCGGTAGGTGCGTATGTGCCGGAAAGAGTTATTCCCAATCAATTTTTTAATGATATTTTGGGAGAAGATGTTGATACTTGGCTTGTTACTAATCTGACTATTAAAGAAAGAAGATGGTGCTCGGAAAACGAATCTACTGCAGATTTATGTGTTAATGCGGCAAATATGGCATTAGAGCGGGCTGCATTAAAACCCGAAGAACTTGATTTAATTATTATTTCTACAGATACCCCGGAATTTATTTCCCCTTCTACCGCCTCGGTTGTTCAACATAGATTAAATGCGGCTAATGCCGGTACTTTTGACTTAAATACTGCATGTGCAGGATTTGTTACGGCTCTGGATGTAGCTTCAAAGTATATTATTGCAGATAAACGATACAAGAATATTCTTGTAATAGGTGCTTATGCAATGAGTAAATATTTAGATTTATATGATAAAAAAACCGTAACTTTATTTGCAGACGGTGCAGGTGCGGTAGTAGTATCTGCTACAACCGAGCAGCGTGGCTTTTTAGCAAGTTCATTACATACCGAAGGGGTTTATAATAGTTGGATGGGAATTTATGCAGGCGGAACAAATAAACCGATTACCGAAGATGTTTTAAAAAATAAAGACCACCTACTAAAATTTGTGAGAAAATTTCCAAAAGAAATTAATCCGATAATGTGGTCAAAAATGATAACTGAACTTTCCGAAAGAACCGAAATTCCGGTTTCCGATTTTAAGCACTATTTTATGACTCAAATAAATATTAACGGCATTTGGGAAACAATGGATAAGCTAAATGCCCCCAGAAATCTTGCACATACAATTATGGATAAATATGCTTATACGGGTTCTGCCTGTATTCCGATGGCATTAAACGATGCATTTGAACAAGGTAAATTAAATATTGGCGATAAACTAATTTTTATGGGAAGCGGCGGCGGTTTAGCATTTGCGGCTGCGGCTTTTATTTGGTAAATTGGTGAGACTATGACAGGTGAAGCTTCAAATAATTTAATTTTGGCAACTTGGGTTTTAATTGCTCTTTACGCAGGTATTATACTATTTTTTGTTATACGCGGCGCGCTTAAAATAAAAAATATATCTGATTATGCGGTTGGTAGTATAAACTTCTCTCCTTTTACCGTTGGTTTATCTTTAGCAGCATCTATGACAAGCGCTGCAACATTTATTATTAATCCGGGTTTTATTGCATATTACGGAATAAGCGCCGTAATATCATTTGCCTTTGTTCTTCCCGTTGCTTCCCTGCTATCTTTAGTGTTTTTGACAAAAAAATTTAGAACTCACGGTAAATCGGTTAAAGCACTAACTTTAGCTCAATGGATGGGTACAAAATACGACAGCAAATTTTACTCATTTATTTTCGGTGTATTATCACTATTGTTAATTACTTTTATTGTTTTAATTGCCGTTGGTATTACAAAAGTACTTGCAAACGCTCTTAGCGTTCCGGAAATAAATGTTTTAATTGTATTTGTTGTTTTCGTTTTTGGTTACATGATGTTCGGAGGTGCTAATAGTATGGTTTATACCAATACTATACAAGCTTTAATTATGATTGTTGTTGCATTTATTTTGTTAACATCAGGATATGATAAATTAAGTAACGGATTAACCGGATTTTTCAACGATTTATTTAAAATTGATCCCAACTTAACTAAAACATACAATAAAACAAGTTTCTTATTCCGTGATTTTTACGAAATATTTATTTCACAAGCAGTAATAGGTATTGCAATTGTTTGCCAACCGCATATAATCACAAAATCACTTTTACTTAAAGAAGAAAAAGATGTAAATAAATATTTAATAACCGGAATAACCGTTCAGATGTTGTTCTTTTTAGTTGTAATTGCCGGACTTTATGCTCGTTTAACATTCCCAGATTTAACAATTAACGGAAAAGCTATCGGATTAGATTCGGTTATTTCTACATACGTAGTAACAAAGTTTCCGGTTTATGTAACTTTAATTTTAATTTTAGGTTTAATCTCTGCCGGAATATCAACTCTTGAAGGATTGATTCAATCCGTTTCAACCACAATTACACAAGATTTAATAAAACCGATTTCCGAATTTTTGAAGGTGCAAAAAAACTTTAATAACATTTTAATTAATAGGATAGTAATTACTTTGCTTGCATTTATAACAATATTTCTATCTTACGAACAAATGACAAATCCAAAATTAAGTGTAGGCATTTTTGCCCAAAATGGGGTATATGCATACTTTTCGGCAGCTTTTGTCCCCATTTTGTTCGGAATGTTTTTAAAGAATGTAAGAAAACATGTTGTTATAATAGGATCAATTTCCGCAATAGCAACTCATTTTTTAATGTATTACGGTAAAATAAAAATCCCGTTTTCAATAGCAACCGGTGAAAATCCGGGGGTAGCGGCTTCTGCAGCAATAATTATTTCTGTTGTAATTGCAATTTCATTATATTTTAGTACTAAAAGAGGAGAAAATGTATAAACAAGAAACTGATTGGTTGAAAAAATGGGCTATTTATAATCCCAATAAAATGTTTTTACGTGACCACGAAAAAGATACTAAATGGAATTATTTTACATTTAATCAAAAATCGGAAACTTTGGCTTATAAATTATTGAATGAACTAAAATTAGTAAAAGGGGATAGAATTTGCGTATATTCAAAAAATAGCGCCGAGTATGTTTTGCTATTTACGGCTTGTATTAAAACCGGTATAATTTTAGTCCCCTTAAATTTTAGATTAACTCCGCGTGAACTTGATATACTTATAAGTGATGCTTCTCCTATTTTATTTTTATACGAAAATGAATACACTGAAGATATAAAAAAATTACACAGCTTAAGTAAAGTAAAATTAATTAATAGTACTGAAGTAATTACTAACATTTTATACGGAAATGAAGACTCGTCCAAAAGCATTATTGCCGATATTGATATTGAAGATCCGGTAATGATTTTATATACTGCCGGAACAACAGGATTATCCAAAGGCGCAATTATTAACCACAGAATGTTATTCTGGAATGCTGTAAATACATGCTTAAGACTGGATATTACTTCCAACGACCATACTCAAAGTTATGCTCCGTTTTTTCATACAGGTGGGTGGAATGTACTATTTACTCCTTTTTTATTCCACGGTGCTTCTCATACTTTACTTCAAAAATTTGATTCCGATACAATTTTACAATTAATGGAAAAAGAAAAAACGACAATTCTTTTTGGTGTTCCTACAATGCTTCAGATGATGAGCGATTCCGCATTATTTAATAAAGTAGATTTATCTTCCGTTAGATATGCAATTGTCGGAGGCGCACCGATGCCTATTCCTTTAATTAACATTTGGCATAAAAAAGGGATATTTATTAGGCAAGGTTACGGATTAACAGAGGTAGGACCTAATTGTTATTCGTTACATCAAGATGATGCAATAAGAAAAAAAGGATCGATCGGTTTTCCAAATTTCTTTTTAGATGTAAAATTAGTTAAAGAAGACGGAAACGAATGTGGAAATAATGAAATCGGTGAGTTATGGATAAAATCAAATATTGTTACTCCCGGTTACTGGAATAAAGACGAAGAAACCAAAAAGACCATTACAGACGGTTATTTTCATACCGGCGACATGATGACAAGAGATGACGAAGGATATTATTATGTTGTTGATAGAAAGAAGAACATGTTTATAAGCGGCGGCGAAAATGTTTATCCAGCCGAAATAGAAGCTTTTATAATTTCAAATAGTGCGATAAAAGAAGTAGCTGTTGTGGGTGTTGCAGACGAAAAATGGGGTGAAGTAGGAAAAGCTTATGTGGTTCTGAATACCGGACATAAAATTTCCGAAAATGATTTATATGAATATTGCAAGGGTAAATTGGCAAAATATAAAATTCCGAAGTATTTTATTTTGTTGGAAGAATTACCTAAAAATGAGGCAGGAAAAATAGATAGAAAAAAATTAATAAACTTAAATAACACACACTAATCAATCAACAAAAAGAGGTAAGCCATGAAAAAAAGTCTATTATTCGCGCTGTTGTTTGTCATTTCAATTACATTTTTTGCATGTAAAGATGATGACGATTCAACAAATAACCAAACACCAAAAGATCCAATGGTAGGAACTTGGTTATCTGAAGGTACTAATGTTGCACCGTTGTTACGCGGCGCTCCTTTTAAAATCAAAAAAATTACAGCTACATTTAACGAAAATTTAACTTATACCGTAGTTCAGGTTGATTCAAATAATGTTTCTACAACTTTAACCGGAACATATACTTTAACAAAAAGTGCAACCGGTACAATTCATAAAATTGTTGTAAATCAACAAACACCTGCTGCTTTAACCGCTGAAGGTATTTATGAAATTAATACTACTCCGGAACCTGACCAAATGAGTTATGAAGTAGTTCAAACATCTCCGGCAATCGGTGTTGCTCCTCCTACCCCTACAGGCGGTTTTGGCAGCACAGGCGGCGGTGTATTAGGTACTTTAAATGTTCAAAAATATGTTAGAGTAAACTAAT
>CALGLM010000030.1 GCA_937930275.1 uncultured Ignavibacteria bacterium | reverse complement strand
CTTATTTTATAATACACTTCAGTTCCTGCAAGTTGCCCATTATATATCGTAATGCTTGAATCGATATAGGTTTGTTTTATGTTGTTATCAGTTGAATAAATTGTCGCAACCAATAAATATGTAGTACCGGATTTTCGATAAACTCCATATGTTTGGTTCCCCTGCAATGAACCCCATATCAATTTTGGGTGACCTTCTTTTGCCAGATAAAACAATGAGTTTCCCCATGTTTCATGTCTGTACTTACCACTGCCTGAAAAGATAATATCTCCTTTATGGTCTGAACATATACTTGAACCGTTTCTTGCATACAATTCTCCGCTTATTGTATAAGTGCATGTATCTATAACACTTAATGCTTTATTCGATAAGACTTCCAAATTTCCGAGTAGTTCTCGATCTAATCTAACTACATCGTTTGTCACAACCTTTCCACCATATTTAAGAGCAGGACGTATCTCGTATAAAAAGGCATCCCCGGGCTCCAAAAATCTTTCGATTGTTATTTTATTATTAGTCGTATATACATTATGCGTTGAATCTATGTAATAATCATAAACTGTATAATTATTTTCGTCCAAATCGTTGCATTCAAACCATACTCTATATGGATCCTCTAATGGTATTTCGTTAGTCCATCTGGATATTGCCATTAATACTCTTTTATCTCCTATATTTTCAAAAACCCCACATTCGTAATCTGCAGAAATTGAGGTTTTATAAAACGTTGTGTGACCTAATGTCACTTCACTTGCATCTGTAAAATTATATAATGTGTCTAATTTAAGTCGTCTTAATAATTTTCCATAATCTCCATGTAGGCGAGGACTAACTTCATCTCTTAATACATACCATAACTCTGAATAGGTAATATTGGTTGTTGTTCCATTTTCTGAAACACCAATCAAAGCTGTTCTAATGTTTTCACCGCCAAAATAATAGTAATAATTACTCATCTCTATGCACTTAGCGCCGTATAATAAAGCGGTATTTATATTGTATAAAAACTGCGATCTTGTTGGAGTCTGATTAAGTATTCCGGTGTTTTTAACATCCCATTTTCCTGTCTGAATACTACTAATAAAAGCGGTATCATTTTCACGTGCCCGATTTAACTGATATAGAAAATTTAGTGTGTTTTTGTTTTTGTAATCATTATCAGAACTTTTATATGGATAGTTAAATAAGTATGTATTAATTTTAGCACCTTTATAATTTGCTCTACGATAATATTCATCAATTTTTGAAATATCTGAACCTGTATCTAACATTCCATTCCAAGAACCCGCAATTGCAGGGATTACTTTATTATTTGGCTTAAAGTCTTGTACTATTTCGGTAACTTTTTTCACGCATGCCATATTGTCAATAAAATTTGGTTCATCTATTGGATACCAACCTACAATATGATCATCACTCATAAACGGATCATTTTGATAATTTACATCTGCTGAAATTTTGTTAATAACATCAACCTGGTTATCTAATAATTTTTTTCCAAACTCATCATAAATAAATATATTATCGACACATAAGGCTAAAGAATCCGATCCATCCCAGATAATCTTAAATTCAACATTCGGTATTATTTCCCAATGTTCTCCTTCACTATGCTGTTTTGGAATTTCTAATACCGCTTGTGGTGAATTTTCTGTTACAGTGTTATAGCTTAAGGAAATTGTAATCCAATTGTTTAGTCTAACAAAAAGCGAATCTGTCAATATTTCTTCGGCTAAAACATGATATTGATGTACCTTTTTATCATCCACAAAATGAGAAATAACTTTTATTTTGCCTATTATGTTACTATTGGTTATCAAGTTATTTAGTGTATCATTAACTTTATCAACTAATTTTAATCTAAAATGGGCATTATACTCTATTAGATTCCCTTTTTTTAATGTTCTTTTTAGTTGATTATAATGTGATGGTCCGGAAATAATTGTATCTCTGTACGTTATATTGCTTTGAGCATAAACTATTGGATTTCCAAGTATATCGGTTTCATTCATAAAAAAAACATTGTTTCGATTTAATGTCAATCTACCGGCTAATGTATCTTCTGTTTCCCACAAGGTATGTGTTCTCTCAGAATAATATACCAACCCTTCCCTATTGCCTTCAAACTCTTGATAAGGAATTATTTTTGTTTTTAATTTAAGTGAATCATAAAGTTTTTGTGTCATATTTGCACTTATTACAGCATCTATTCCGGCGTCTTGAATATCTTGATAATTATATCCCGGGAAAAGATTATGTTCTCTACCCCACAAATTAGCGATAATAGGAATTCCATCATAGTTCTTAAAAAATGTCCCTTGTGAATACGAAATCTCATTAAACAAAATCAGCGATAAAAATATAAACAATGCCGGCTTTTTCATAAATTTCACTCCTTTTGCAGCATTATACTGCATTTATTTAATAAATAAGAATTAAATAAGAAAACCCAGACCGCTAAACCTATATTGCAACAAAAATAGCCGTCTTTTGTTTTCCTTTCATTCAATTAGCCATCAAAGAATAACCCCCATTTCCTGCTAAGCTTTACTAAGTTAAGAATCGTATTTTTCTGCCATTTTACTTATAAATTATTTATTTATCTGATTTTATCCATTCAATTAACTTATAAAAATTCATATCGATTATCTTCTCTAATTCAAACATAGCACCATCTTGTACACAACACCGGCATTCAAGCAAAGTGTTTTGATATTAGATGGATTTTTAAAGACATAGTTATCCGATAATTTTAATGAAATTATCAAATAATTATTGAGATGTATTAACCCAATATTACTTTTTGCATCGTATATTATTATTCGAATAATTTCCTATCCTCCAAATCCCTTTAACCAGATATTGATTATTTAAATGTGCCATCTTTTAGACTATTTAATTATAGA
>CALGLM010000029.1 GCA_937930275.1 uncultured Ignavibacteria bacterium | reverse complement strand
GATTACGTACGGTGACTGGAGTTCAGACGTGTGCTCTTCCGATCTATTTTTATGTGGTTTTTTGGAGCAGACGAAGCTTTTGAAGAAATTAAAACAGGTGCTGAAATTAAAATTCCGATGTTTTTTAAATTTATTATGAAATATATTACTCCTACAATACTTTCGGTTATTATGGTATGGTGGTTAGTTCAAGATGCTATTCCTATTTTTATGTTAAAAAACGTTTCGCAAGAAAATGTTCCTTTTGTTATTGCTACAAGAATCGGAATGTTCATTATCTTGGTTGCTCTGTTTGTTTTAATTCATTTTGCATTCAAAAATAAGAGAAAATAATGGAATTGAAAACTGAAGGATATATATTTTTAATTGCTTCTTGGAGCTTAATTATAGGGTTAACAGTTTATTGTTATAAGAAAGTTTTATTCGGGAATAAAACAAAAAAGCACTCAAATTAATTTGAGTGCTTTTAACTTTTTTAATTGTTAGATATATTATCAACCAAAAAACGTTGATGCAACTTCGTATAAATCGTCTTTAACTGTTTTTAGTTCGCCTACTGCCTCTTCTAAGGAAACTGCAACTATGCTTGTTCCGCGTAAGGCAGCCATTTTTCCCCATTCCCCTTTATTTACTAACTCTGCAGCAAAAACGCCGAATCTTGTGCCTAATACTCTATCAAAGGCTGTAGGTGTTCCGCCTCTTTGAATGTGTCCTAATACTGTTGCACGAGTTTCAAAACCGGTTCTTCTTTCTATCTCTTCGGCAACAACATTTCCTATTCCGCCTAACATTACATGACCGAAAGAGTCTTTTTTCATACTTGCAAGAATTAATCCTTCGTCTCCTTCTGTTTTGAATGTAGCTCCTTCGGCAACAACAACGATACTAAAAGATTTACCGGAAGCATGTCTTCTTTTTAAGGATTCACAGACTTCGTCCAAATCAAATTTCTTTTCGGGAATTAGAATAATATCGGCACCACCTGCAATACCGCTATACAAAGCAATCCAGCCGGCGTGACGACCCATAACTTCAACAACCATTACTCTATTATGTGATTCTGCCGTTGTATGTAGCCTATCAATAGCTTCCGTAGCTATATTTAGAGCTGTATCAAATCCAAAAGTATAATCTGTAGCGTTCAAATCGTTATCAATCGTTTTTGGAACGCCAACTACATTTGCACCTGCTTTATGTAGTTTTGCTGCAATTCCTAATGTATCCTCACCACCTATTGCAACCAGAGCATCAAGTCCTAATTCTTTCATATTATTAATTGCAGTCTGTTCACCGTTTGGTACTTTGTAAACATTAGTACGCGATGAACCTAAAATTGTTCCGCCGCGATGCAAAATGCCGGAAATTTCGTCCATTCCTAATGGCTCACAATTTTTTTCTAATAAACCTTTCCAGCCGTTCTTTAAACCGACACACTCGTGTCCTAATTTAATAGATTTACGAACAACCGCACGGATAACGGCATTTAAGCCTGGGCAATCGCCTCCGCCGGTTAAAATCCCGATTTTCATTTTATTCTCCAAGTTATATTGATTACAATAATTTTAAATTAGCAAGTTTAACTAAAAGTTGTTTTACACCGTAATCTTCAAATGCAACCGTAACTTTTTGCATTTCTCCTGTTCCGGTAATTGCTTGTATTTTGCCGACACCAAAATTTTCATGGCTTACCCTACTTCCGACTCTTAAATTTCTACGTTCTTGGTCAAAATCATCAAAGCCTTCTTGATAAAACTCGTCAAAATATGTCTTTCTTTTATTTCCTGCTTTTCTTCCCGGACCACCGTTTACATCCATTATAGTTTCCGGATCAATTTCACGTAAAAATCTTGATTTCTCTTGGTATGCAACTTCTCCAAAACGATAACGCGATCTTGCATATGTTAAATAAACTTTCTTTTCGGCGCGAGTTAAGGCAACATAAAATAATCGTCTCTCTTCTTCTGCTTTTGCATCCGAATCAAATTTTTGATTTAACGGAAAGATATCTTCTTCCAATCCTGTTACAAATACAATCGGAAATTCCAAACCTTTTGCCATATGTACAGTCATTAACGTAATTGAGTTTTCTGCGTTATTCATCTGGTCAACACCGCTAACTAACGATACTTCTGCAAGAAAATCTTCTACAGTCGCACTTTGATTTTCAGTCATATATTCTTTTACTGCCGAAAGTAACTCTTGTACGTTGTCGTATCTTGCCATTGATTCGGGAGTATTTTCATCTTTGAACATTTTTAATACACCCAATTCGTCAACCAAAGAATGTATTAATTCATATAAAGGTAATTTTTTCTTTAACTCAATATATTTATCTAATAAAATTTTAAATTGTTTAACATTTTTTTGAATTCTTTCTTTTACTTCAATAACTTCAAATACTCGAGCCATTGTAGTAAATAAAGTGATATTCAAATTTCTACTGAAAGAAATCATTTTGCTAATAGATGTGCTTCCTATTCCCCTTTGAGGAAAATTCATAATTCTTAGTAAACTTTCTTCATCTTGTTGATTGCTTAATACTCTAAGATATGCAACAAGGTCCTTTACTTCTTTTCTACGATAAAACTCAATACCGCCTATTATCTTATATGGAATTTTTGTTCTACGGAATGCGTCTTCTAATGCACGGCTTTGAGAGTTAATTCGATATAAAATTGCGATGTCATTTAACCCAATTTTTCTGCTGCTAATTTCTTTTTTGATGTGTTTTGCTATTTGTAAAGCTTCGTCTTTTTCATCAGAACAGCGAATAACGGTAATTAACTCACCTTCAACATTTTTTGTCCAAAGTGTTTTTTGAATTTGACCAGGGTTGTTTTTAATAACTGAATCGGCCGCTTGTAAAATAACTTTTGTAGATCTGTAATTTTGCTCAAGTTTAAATACTTTAGCTTTTGGAAAATCACCTTCAAAACCCAAAATATTCTGTATAACTGCACCACGCCAACCATATATACTTTGAGCATCATCTCCAACAACAGAAACTTTTCCGCGGTTGTTATTAATCAATTTAATCAATTCGTATTGGGCTTTATTTGTATCTTGATACTCATCAACTAAGATATATTTAAATTGTTTTACATATTTTTGCAATACTTTAGGATTATTATTAAATAATTCAATCGGTTTTAACAATAAATCATCAAAATCCATTGAGTTATTTTCTCTTAATCTTTTAGTGTATTCCAAGTATATTTCGCCTATTTTCTTTTCGATAGAAGTTTGAGCAATACGAGTATTATACTCTTCGGCCGAAATCATTCTGTTTTTAAGGTTGCTAATACGATGCTGAACATTATTTGCGGTAAATCCTTCAATATTGGTATAATTAAATAGTTCCATCAAAAATGAAATTTGCGAAACCGAGTCTTCTCTATCATAAATACAAAAGTTTGGTTCATAATTAAGTTTTTTTGCTTCAACTCGTAAAATTCGGGCAAAAATTGAATGAAATGTACCCATCCAAAGTTTTTTAGCTTCTTCACCTATTAATCCAATTATTCGCTCCTTCATTTCACGAGCGGCTTTATTTGTAAATGTTAAAGCTAATATGGATTCCGGTTCATAACCGTTTTTTATAAGATATGCAATTTTATAGGTAAGTACTCTTGTCTTTCCGGATCCTGCTCCGGCTACTATCATTTGAGGTCCGCCGATATACTCGACTGCCTTAAGTTGTTCAGTATTCAAATCGTTTAGTTCTTTCATAACACCTTATTTTTTAACGTGCAAATATAACAAAAATATTGCAAACTTTCAAAAGTTTAAGCATATTATAAGTTTATTAATTTTTAAAATTTAGAGATTTTGGAGGATTGATGAATAAATGCTTTAAAATAAAAAATCCCTTCAATATATTATTATTGAAAGGATTTTTTTTGATATAAATTTTAAATTTTTACTTTTTCATTTCTTCGTCAAGTTCTTTAAATGTCTGTGAAGATCTAAAACGTGTGTATAATTCTTCTTGTTTTTGTAATTGTTGCATTAAAGCAGTGTTCGCGGCACCAATAGGATATTCAACAAGAACATATGCACGCCAATTTTTACCGTCTTGAAATAATTTTTTCTCTTTAACTTTGCTACCGGTTAAACTTTGGTTAACAACTGTTTTTGTAGCTTGAGTAAATTGTTGTAATAATGTACTGTTTTCTCCCGTACCTACTTCTTCGTCAAATTTTTTCTGAAGCCCTTGTACTTTGATTTCAACTTGTTGAGCAATTTTTGCTCTTGCATCTGTAGTTGCTTTATCAATAGCTAATTGCATATCCTTTGAAGTAGCAGTTGCAACTCCGTAAAAATAACTTGGATCTTCCGGTGGAGTTAAAAACCATTCCGGCATGTCCATTTTATCAGTTTCAGGTAAAGGTTGTGAACCTCCGCATCTTATAAACATAACCGATAACACTAATAATACAACTAATGATGATAATTTTTTCATCATACCTCCGATATTTTTATTTGGTCAATTAATTAATAAATATTACTAAGTTCAATATACAACTATTTGAAAAAAAAACAAATCGTTTCTATCACATTAACAGGTATGTATGATTTAAAGCACATCTTTAGCTAAAAATAACGCTTCTTTTAATAGTTGAGAAGTTAAATATTCCCTAAAATTTTTAATTGACCTAATATCGGATATCGGGGAAATGTTCTTTTTTATTATTTCCGAAGCTTCGTTAAATACTTTATTAACTAATTCTTTATTCAATAAATAATTTTCAACTTCAGTTTCACGTTTTATGTATGGCTTAACACTCCCAGTACTAAGTTTTATATCTTTAATTGTATTATTTTCAATTTTTAATAACATTGCTAAAGATACTTTACTAATTGCCATCGAAAACCGTTGACCGACTTTTCTAAAATACCAAGCCGTATCGGCTTCTGTAGGAATTTTTATTCTTATAAATGCAATGTACTCGTTTTTTAATAAACTAAATGTTTTAAATCCGGTATAAAAGTTATTAAACGGAACA
>CALGLM010000028.1 GCA_937930275.1 uncultured Ignavibacteria bacterium | reverse complement strand
TAGATGGGTCATCGCATACAATAATACTTTTCGGGTGCATTTGCAATGCGCTTACAGTCCACATATGATTTACTCCTTCTTCAACAACTTTTGCAAGAGCACGAGCTTTTGAATGACCTGAAATAATAACTACAACTTCCTCGCTATCAAGAACCGTTTTTACTCCTACTGTTAAAGCTGTACGAGGAACTGCATTAACATCATTGTTAAAAAATCTTGAATTTGCAATAATTGTATCCATTGTTAAAGTTTTCACTCTTGTCAACGATCCGAGAGAAGAACCGGGTTCATTAAATGCAATATGTCCGTCCGGTCCTATACCACCGAGAAATAAATTTATACCGCCGAGTTTCTTAATCTTTTTTTCATAATCTTCGCATTCTTTATGTAAGTCTTTAGCATTACCATTCAATATATTAACATTTTTTTTAGGAATATCAATAAAATCAAAGAAATTTGACCACATAAAATAATGATAACTTTGAGGATGATCTTCAGGTAAACCTACATATTCATCCATATTAAATGTTATAACATTTTGAAAAGAAACTTTTCCTTCTTGATAAAGATTTATCAATTCTTTGTACATTCCTAACGGACTTGAACCGGTTGGTAAACCAAGTTTAAATGGTTTTTTTGGAGTAGGATCGAATTCATTTATCCTTTTTGCAATATATTTTGCAGCCCATAACGAAACCATATCATAGTCTGGTTGAATTATCAGACGCATATAAACCTCTATAATATTAATTGAAAATTAGTTTGGCATTCCGCGTTTTCTTCTTTCGTCACGCGTTAAATCAAAAATCTTTTTAAGCAATCTTTCGGTTGCTTCACTTAAATGTATATTTCTTCTGGCCATTGCTCTTTTTGCAACGTCTATACTTCTATCCATTGCGTAAGTTGTAATAGCTTCTGGACCCCCCCATGTAAATGAAGGTATATACTTAGCAGGGAAACCTCCTCCAAAAACATTACATGCAACTCCAACTACCGTACCGGTATTAAACATAGTATTAATGGCAGTTTTAGCATGATCGCCCATAGTAAGACCCATAAATTGAGAACCTGAATCAATTTGCTCGTCATTTATCATAACTTTTACACTACCATAGTTGTTTTTTAAGTCACTATTATTGGTATCGGCACCTAAATTAACCCACATTCCTAAATACGAGTGTCCTAAAAATCCGTCGTGTTGTTTGTTGCTAAATGAATGTATTACTGAAGATTCAACTTCACCGCCTACTTTGCACACTTCGCCAACGCTTGTATCTTCATAAATTCGAGCGCCTGCTTTTACCAATGTACCTCTTCCTATTGAACATGGTCCTAAAAGGAAAGCATTAGGATATACAACTGCATCTTTCCCAATATAGATTGGACCGTTTTCAGCATCAAGTACTGCTCCGGGTTTTATTTTTGCTCCTTCATCAATAAAAATATTTTCAGGATTTAATAAAAAAGCTCCTTGATAAACTGTGCCTTTAATCTTAATCGGTTCATTTTCTGTTAGACGATAAAAGTCATCAATTATAGCTCTTCCGTTGTTATTAATTATATCCCAAGGATAAGCAATCAGTTTAACATCAACTTCTTCTCTAAATAAATCGGAAAAATCGGAAAGGGTAAAAAGATCATTTAATGCATTTTTTATAATATCTAATTTAGAACCGCTTACTCTTGCCGCAACAATTTGGTCAGCATTTATATATAGAATATCATCGCCGTCTAATTTTATCTTTTCCGCAAATGTTCTATCAGCTAAAACCCTGCCGTTAACAAATAAGCATGAATTTCCTATAATTTCGTTTATAGGTACGCCAGGGTTGTTTTCGCGCATGGTTTCCGTTAAATAACCCCTACAATGAAGACTTATAGGAGTATTTGGAAAACTATTTATTATCTTTTCTCTTAAAGTTAATATCCCGCATCTTAAATCATACTCGGGACGTGTATAAACTAAAGGGAGTAAACGCTTGTAATTTATACCCTCAAAAATGCAAATTGAATCGACCATATTTTACCTATTTTATTTAGTATATTGATCTAAAACTCGCTTTAACCATTTTAACATAACAAATATTAAAACGGCACCTAATAAAGCACCGAAAAAATTAATTAAGAAAAAGTACAATTTATTATCAATACTAACCATTAATCCGGAAAGCACGCCGGAAAGTTTATTACCGATTGATGTCGATAAAAACCACCCACCCATCATTAAAGAAGTCAATCGTGGAGGACTAAGTTTAGAAACTAATGCCAATCCCATCGGACTTAAGCAAAGTTCACCGATTGTAATAACACCATATGAAAAGATTAAGTAAAGTGCGCTACTTTTTATTTCTCCGTTGTTAGATGTGACTACGGCAATCATCATAACGGTTGTAGAAAGTGCCGTAATAAGCATTCCTAAGCCAATTTTTGCCGGTGTAGAAGGTTCTTTACCTCGTTTACGTAACATACCAAAAAAGCCAACTACCAACGGAGTTAAGAATACAACAAAGAACGGGTTAACTGATTGAAATATTTCTGTTGAAAGTAGTTTTAAACTTTCTCCTTTAGGGGGCCATTCTTCTTTTGGTAAATTTTGAAAATAAGGATTAACATTTACTTCAGAAATCTCTTTTCCTTGCGCATCTAATATAGGAACGCCGTGAGCATCTTTTTTAACTACAACCATCGTATCAGGTTTTACGGTTTCTGTAAATTTAAATACTTCAGCTATACTTTCTACACTTTTAGGTAGTTGTCTATCCGTGTAACTTTTTGCCCATAATGTTAGTGCAGATCCGTTTTGATGGAATATAGCCCAAAAAATAATAACAACGCTAAAAACGGCAAGTAAAGCACCGATAGAATCTTTATCTTCTTTTGATTTTGCTTTTCTCCAAAGTGATGCATAAAAAAATACAACAGGAATAGAAGCAAATAAAAATGCGTCAGTGGAGTGAGATCCAATAATTGCCTGACCAAAGAGAATTTGAGGAATAAACCAACCGATCATACCAAAAATACCTGCGGGCACAAAAATTGTAACTAAAATTTTGCTTATAGGCATATCTTCCGGTTTTGTCGGTTTTTTTACGTCTGCGTGCGATACATGTTTAAATCCTAACCAAAACCAAATTAATCCTATAAACATTCCGATGCCGGCAGCAAAAAATGCCCATCCCCAGCTATAATGATTTCGTAAATATGCAGCTACAAAGTTGCAAACAAATGCTCCGATATTAATGCCCATATAAAAGATATTAAATCCGGAATCTTTATAAGGTCTATATTTTTCTTCGCTATAAATATTTCCGACTAATGTTGAAATATTAGGTTTGAAAAAACCGTTACCGACTATTACGAAAAGAAGAGAGATATAGAATAGAAAGTTTTGGAAAAAGGCTAAGCCGATATAACCAAAACCCATAAAAATTCCGCCTAAAGTAATTGCTTTTCTATATCCTAAAACTCTATCGGCAAGTAACCCTCCCAAAAACGGAGTTAAATATACGAGAGCGATATAAGTACCGTAAATATCGGTAGCGCTTAATTCGCTAAATCCCATTCCGCCGTTGGTAGTCGGGTCTATCATATATAAAGTGAATATTCCCAGCATTAAATAAAAACCAAATCTTTCCCACATTTCGGTAAAAAATAACACAGGCAATCCTTTTGGCTGATTTTTGAACATAAGTCTCTCCTATATAGTTAAATTATTTTAGCTAAAAATAAAATATAGTAAAATACTATTATATCACAAATTGTTTTTTTATATTTACAAATTAAATATTAAAAAAAAACAACAAATAAATTGAAAAAAATATGTCCAATTCTAAATCGGCAATAAAAATTTTTTTTGAAAAACATCCTATTATAAAATTTATAACAAAAGTAGGCATTTTTAGTTTGCTCTTTTTATTAATATTTGATAACATTTTAATGCCTTGGTATGTAAGCGAAAGTGAAGTCGAAGTTCCAAATTTATTAAATAAATCGAAGCTTGAAGCAGAAAGAATATTGGAAGAACGCAACTTAGGTTATTATATTGCCGGAACGCATAAAACAGATGCAATTCCGTTAAACCATATAATCAATCAAGTTCCTGATCCCAGAAGTGTTGTTAAAGAGGGGAGAAAAATTGCGCTTTATATAAGCGGAGGAGAAACGTTAGTAAAAGTACCGGAGCTGACGGGAAGATCCAGTACGGATGCTCAGCTTTTGGCTAAAAAACTTGGTCTAACAATCGGTAGGGTTGATACGTTTGCTTCATTAAATCCACGCGGTACTGTAGTTAGACAAAATTTAACACCTAATACTGAGGTTTCAAAAGGAACTCCCATTGTAATAGCCATTAGTACAGGTCCGGAAGAGGAAACCCCGTTGGTTGAAGACTTACCGGAAAATGCCGAGGAAATTGCTAAAATTCCAAATTTATTTGGTAAATCATTTAATGAAGCTAAAAAAATTCTGGAAGAAAATAATTTAGTTGTAGGAAAAATTTCAAAGCTATCATCAGAAGATTTACTCCCTAATACGGTAATGGATCAGCATCCGGCTCCAGATAAAGCTGTTAAAAAAGGTACCCCTGTTGATTTAGTTTTAGTGGGGTTGTAATGA
>CALGLM010000027.1 GCA_937930275.1 uncultured Ignavibacteria bacterium | reverse complement strand
CGACCACCGAGATCTACACTCTTTCCCTACACGACGCTCTTCCGATCTATTAAGAGATATTACGGAGACAAAAAAAGCCGAACAACAATTAAAAAATTATGTAAGAGAACTTGCAAAAGTTAATAAACAACTTGTTGAAAGCGAAGAAGAATTAAAAAGCATAAATAAAGCCAAAGATAAATTATTTTCTATAATAGCACATGATTTAAGAAGTCCTTTTACCGGATTGATAGGCTTTTCCGATTATTTAGTGGAAGATATTGAAGAGCTAACTAAAGAAGAAATTAGGACATATTCGCAAAAAATTAATGAAGCTGCAAAAAATATTTATAATTTGTTGGAAAATCTATTAGAATGGTCAAGGATTGAAAGAGGTACAATAATTCCCGAATTTGAAGATTTTGACATAAATGCCGTAATTGAATCAGCTATTTATATTTTACGCGCTAATACGGCAAATAAAAATATTAAAGTAGTTAACAACATACAAAAAGCCCTATATGTTAATGCAGATCAAAATATGATATCTTCAATAATTAGGAATTTACTTTCTAATGCTATAAAATTTACATATCCCGGTAAATCAATTTATATTGACGGAGAAAAGAAAGAAGATTATATTGAAATAAGTATAGTTGATGAAGGGAAAGGAATGGATGAAAAAACAAGAGGAATGTTATTTAATCCGATGCTGCATGTTTCCGAACTTGGCACACGCAATGAAAAAGGGAGCGGCTTGGGTTTAATAATATGCAAAGAACTGATTGAAAAAAACGGGGGACAGATTTCCTGTGAAAGTGAACCCGAAAAAGGCTCTAAATTTACAATTAGACTTTTAAAAGCTACAACAATATAATAATTAGTCTGTTCAAAAATACTTAATATAATATAGTCCCTTCCGGCAAGTAAATATTAGGTAATATGAATTAAGGTTTGAGATAGTATACGTTAAGTAAATATAAATAATTTATTTTATACGAATTAAATGTTTATAGTATTAAAAGTTGTTATATTTTAAATATATTTATAAGAAAAGAGCTTACAAGGTTAAATAACTTGTAAGCTCTTTTTTTTAATTATGTATGTTTTATTATTTGCCAATAATTAATTAGCAGGAACTAAAGTAAAAGTTGCAGTATCCCTGATTGCAGAAGCAAAAACACCGATTCCGTCTCCGACAAACAGAATTTTCGGCTCATGAAAGTTACCATCAAATTCCTGTACGTTTTTAGCCGTAAAAACGTATGAGCGGAAATTTTGATCACCTGCATAAGCAATTACTCTATACTTGCTGTAAAACCAAGCATCAAACGGTTGTAATTTATAAGTAAAAGTTGTTGTTTGATATGAATTTATATCAGTTATAAAAATTCCCTGATAATAAAACATATTCATATTATCTTGAACTTCTTTAGGTTTTAAACCCGGATATAATGTGTTATCGTATATAAAGTTATTTACGGAAGCAGAATCCGCTAAAAACGAAAAAGCATAAAAATTGGTACCCGGAGAAGAGTAATAATAAAACTTACCTTCGTCAATATTATATCTTATTGTTCCCAAATCTTTATTGACTAATTTAAATCCTTTTGCCGGTGTTGTTGTAACGGATTTTGCAGTTACCGAAGTACCGTTTATTACTGCAGAAATTATTATTGTGTAGGTCTTATTGTATTCGACAAATATATTATTGTTATAATATGATTTTGTAATAGGATCAAAGGATAAAGGAATGTCATTTAAAGTGACAATAACATTATTGGTTACCGGATCTAAACGTAATCCCTCAATCGTAACTTTTTCGCCTATTCTAAAATTACGCGAAATCTTAATATCTTTTACGGTTTCGCCGGCAAACAAATAACCTTCTACCACAATTTTAGGCTGATACTGCGAGTCATCTATTTCAACATTTGGGTCTCCACAACCTACCAAAGCAGCTACGGCGAAAATAATAAATGCTAAAAATCTTTTTGTTAAACTCATTTTGTTCTCCTAACTTAAAATTTAATAGTTACGCCTAAACTGGGCAATAACGGAAGCATATTTACTTTTTCTATTTTTTGGGTAATCACATCTTCTTTATATTCTTGATTATATGTAACAAACCAAGTGTTTTTACGATTACCGATATTAATTATTTGTAAATACGGAGCAATTGACCAAGTGGCATAATTTTTTTCGTAAGTTATACTCAAGTCCATTCTAATATACGGAGGAAGTTTGAACCCGTTAATTTCTGCCGGATACAAATTATATCCGTCAATTTTTTCTTTCCCGGGTACAAGCATTGTCCAATCAGGTAATGTATTACTATAATAAGCCGAGCCCGGAGTTGTAATCGGCTGACCTGTAGAATAAATAAAATTAATTCCTATCAACCATTTTGAATCCGAATTTTCTTCAGCTTCATTCCACTTACCCGAAAATATGCTATTTAAATCGCTATTAAGAACTAAATTAATAACCGAAGTTCTATCATGTCGGGGAACAAATTTATTACCTTGATTAATATCGGTAAATGTATATTCAGTTTTTGAAAGCGAATAAGAAATCCAACCGGTAATTGCTCCTACTTCTTTCCTTAATAAAAACTCAATTCCATATGATTTTCCGTCCCCTTCATTAAATAAACCTTCGGATGAGCGATATACCGGATAACCGTTTTCGCTAAATTCCGTTGGACTAACTGTAGCATTAAAAGTGGTGTTATACGAGTAAATATTTTTATAGGTCTTATAATATAATTCTGTCTCAAATTGAACTACATCACCCAACTCTCTTTGATAACTTAATATAAAATGCTTCGATTCGGAACCTTTTGTATATTCGTCAGCCGTTGTCCAAATACTTGCAAAAAACAAGCGCGGTATTCTATTTAAGTACTGATGATAAATGCCTGTTGCAAACTTCACATTACTTTTATCCGTTAATCTATATTTTATAGAAAATCTTGGGTCAAAGTCCGAATACTTCTTTTCACTGTTAAAATAATTATGTCTTATTCCGAGTTCAACATCCAAATCTTTTATAGGTTTATAGTTTATACTAAAATAAGATGTGGTAAATTGTCTGTTTTTATTAATGTCAACAAGTCCGTTATCCCATGAAAATTCGTATAAACCGTGCAATAATTTTTGCTCAATACCAAATTTAAAGTTTAAGCTGCTTGAATAGTAATACTCTAATGCACCCTTAAAAGCATAATCGGAAAGATAGTTCTTTTCTTTCATGTTATAAATATCATCAAACGAAAAATGCGATTCAAATCGTGATAATGTTACCCAAAAACTTGCAAATAGTTGAGGATTAAAAATATGTTTCCAGTTTAAACTGCCGGTTGTATTTCCCCAATCGTATAAAAATCGCATAGATTCTTTTTCTTTATCATATCGATAATCCAAATTATCTTGACTTTTAAAGAAGCTGAAAGTTAGTTTGTCGTTTTCGGATAAATCAAAAAATCCTTTTAAATTTCCGTCATAAAAGTAGTAATCTGGAATTTCATCAACCCAACGCGCATAAGTTTGGTCAATATAAGTTCTGCGTAAACTGCCGCTTACAGAACCTATTTCGCCAATCGGCATTTGCAATGTTGTTGAAGCGGAAAGAAGGCTGATATTAACAATTCCCTGGAAATTGTTTCTGTTCCCGTCTAAATTTGTAACATCCATTACGGAAGATAACCGACCTCCGTACTCTGCACCAAATCCGCCTTTCGATAAATCAACTTTTTTAATAGCATTTGTGTTAAATGTAGAAAAAATACCAAAAGCGTGTTCGGGATTATAAACATCAGTCCCGTCAATTAAATATAAATTTTGGTCCGGAGTACCTCCTCTTACATATAAAGCACTGCTAAAATCGGAAAGTGCAGTTATGCCCGGAACAGTTTGCAATGCGCGTAATAAATCTGCTTCTACCATTTTGGGAATAGCATTTATTTGCTTTTGCGAAAACTCCATTTTAGAAACCGGTTTAATAAACAATTTTTCAATAGTCCTTACAGAATCTCCCGTAACTATTATCTCACCGGTTTTAAGAACATCCGGTTTAAGTTGAATTTTAAAGTTTGTTTTTGCACCGACTTTTAATTCCACTTTCATTTCGGTAGTTTTATAACCGATATAACTAACAACTAAAGTATAATTTCCGTCTTTTAGTCCGGGTATTACAAAATAACCGCTGTTATTAGTTGTGCTTCCCGTGTTTAATTCTTTAATGTAAACATTAGCACCTATAAGTGCTTCTCCGTTCGTTTCGTCATGTACAAAACCGCTTATAGTGCCCGATAAAGCGGGTGTAGCAAATATGCTACTTGCGATTAGAAGAAATAAAATTACTCCCAATAATCGAGAGTGTTTGATTTTGAAAATTAACATGTCACCCTTTGTTTAGTTTGTTAATAATTAAATAATCTTGTGATTTTTCATTTATTATGACGGTAAAGATATGGCTTTGTTTCACAAAAAATTGTCATATTTTGTAAAATGTGATCTATTTAACAATTTCTTAATATTAAAAATAAATGACTTGACTTTTATTTTGTCACTTAATCGTTTAAGGGAACAATGTGAGGAAAGTTATGCGTTCGTATTGAGTAATAAAAATAAAGTAATAAGTACGCAGACCAAAAAGAAGATTGATAAAGAACAACGATCTTCTATTTAAGAAGTAACATCTTCTTGTTAATTGAACCATAGTCCGTGGTCACGCTATAGTAATAAACACCCGAAGATAAATTAGTACCGTCAAAATTAAAATTATAACTGCCTGATTTTAAATAGCCGTTATAAATTTGTGAAACTTGTTTACCTATCGAATTATATACATTTATGGTCAAATTACTTTCTGTGGGTAATAAAACATTTATACTTGTATTTGGGTTAAATGGATTTGGGAAATTTTGACTTACAATAAATGTTGTCGGAACTTCTTTAATGCTATTAATAAGATTTCTTTTCCCAATTATTAAAACTAAATTATTTTCCATATTTTCATTAATTGCAAACGGAGCAAAAATAATCTTTCCCTTATTATCTTTAATTCCGATCGTAAAATCCTGGTAATCTTCCGAAAGGTAATTTTCACCAAATATAGTTAAAGCTTCTTTGTTTTTATTTATAATACTCAAGGGTAAATAATTTAATTCGTTATCGGAATTAATTTTAAACTCGCTGAAATATTCCCCATTTAAATCTATTGCAGCCCCAAATTGTACAAAGTCGTTTAACGGATAGGGTTGGTTAGAAATTGAAGAATCATCTACTTTTGTTATATAAATTTTTAGTGAAGTAGTATCTTTTGAATTACAAAAATATAACTTAAAGAAATTTTTGTCAAAATGATCTTTGTGCAATTGTGACGAGCCGGAAGGATACGGTAAAATTAGTTCAGTCAATTCTTTTCTATTAAAATAATAGTACCCCAAATATGGCTGCATTTTTACTGAAGCATTATCATA
>CALGLM010000026.1 GCA_937930275.1 uncultured Ignavibacteria bacterium | reverse complement strand
GCTTTTTAACAACTCAATATGTTTCAATTCAAAATCTTCACCCACAACCCCTATAACATTAACCGGTTTACAAAAATATCCTGCAGCAATTGTGATATATGTTGTTGAACCGCCGAGAGCGTTTTCAACTCTGTTAAAAGGAGTTTCAACTGTATCTAAAGCTATTGATCCCACCACTAATAAACCATTTTCTGATTCCATTATCCACCGATTTTTTTATTTTTGGTTGTTAAATATAATTTAATTTTCCCTTATTTTAAACTAAATTTTAACTTTTATGAACGTCAAATTACTATTTTTTGAAAAAAAATATTCACTAATTAAGGACATTGATTTCCTTTGGAAATCCCAAGCAACTAACCTATTTGCCTCTTCAATTTCTATCCATTTATATTCACTATGTTCTGCTGAAATTTCAATAATTTGCTCTTCTTTTACTTGTGAAGTAAAAACAGGAATTAAACTTATAATGTCCTTTTCATAAGAATAATAACCGCTTAAAGTAGGTACTACAAATATTTCTTTTGTTATAATGCCAGTTTCTTCTCTTATCTCTCGTAATGCTGTTTCATAAGCTTTTTCATCACTATCTATAGTTCCGGTAATTGGCTGCCAAATATTCGGATATTTTTCAGTCTCTGCTCTTTTAAGTAACAAAAATTCAATTTTATTTTTATTTATTCTAAAAAGATGTGCTTCAATTAAACTTTGCTCGTATTTCATTTATTATTTCCTCATTTAAAAATATGCTCTTGCTTCAGCTTTTAACGTATGTATAATTTTACTACTTCCTAATTTGCGTAAAGAATAACTAACGTTTGTTTGTAAGTTGCTTCCTATTCTATAATCAAAGTTTAAACTTCCCGTATAGTTTTTGCCAAAATTATTTCCCTTTAATAGCTCAAAAGGAATAATATTATCTGTTTGATTAGAAGTCAGCTCCTTCCTTTCTCCTTCTATTCTTAACCTTCCTCTTCCCGAAAATGAAACAGTTACTCTTAAACCTTGCGAATTTATATCTATAATCGTCGGTTTACCCGGAAATCTATCTTCATCTCTTTCTACCGAAAAAATTAATCCCACTTCTAACATCTGATACGGACGATATGAAAAATCTGTTGTAACAGTTTGTGAATTAACAAGTCTGCTTCTATTTAAACTAACAGGTGCTAAATAGTTATCAGTTGTAAAAGTAAAATCAGATTGATTTACAATTTCTTTAACTAATGCAAATCTAATCCTAAAAGTATTCTCCCTAAAATACCCCTTTTCTATTCCGCTGCTATAACTATTTAACGATTTTTTTTGTGTATATCTATATCGAAATGAAAGTGTTGAACTATTTTTAAATAAAAATATATCTTGTTGAAATAAATTTAATCCCCTTATTGTTAAACTATCATTTAAAAACTTAGAAAAATTCAAGAAATATATCTGTTTAAGATCACTCTCCTTATTATTTTCTTCAACTCTAAATAATGTTTCGGTTGATAAATTTTGCAATAACTCTTCCCAGAGCGAACTTCCGAGATTTAATTTGTTAAATTCTATTTTCCAACGCGTACTTAGTTTTAGATTAATTACAGGAAATAATTCATCTGTCGGTATAGTTGTTTGAATAAAATCTCCTTCATAAATTGTTTGTTCAAATTCATTTTCTTCTGCAATACCGTTGTTATTTAAATCACCTTTATAAATATAGTTACCCTGTCCTAACGGAACTTTAATAAAAACTTTTTCTAAACGAGAAACTTTTTCAGTATATGTTTCATAAAATAAATCGCCGTTAAATAAATCAGATAAAAAGTTAAATTTCGATTGTGATTTAAATAATACAGTCTCGCTATTTATATAACCCGTCAACAAATACTTTTTAGAATAATCCAATTTGCGAGTAGTTAATAAAATATCTGTATTAAACTCCCTTATTCCTTTGTAAGTAAGGTTATATGAATTTATTTTTGATGTACTAAATTTTTCAAATTCTCCCAAAAACGTATTAAAATCATCTCGATAAGTATATTTATAAGAAAAATTTAGACCATAAAATGAAATAATATCCATTGTCGGACTTAACTCGTTAAATTTTAGGCTATTATAAGTTAAAGAATCTTTATTTTGATAGTACTCTTTTTTTAGTTCAGTTGAAAATTCAAATCCGGGCTTAAAAAAACTAAACACGTAATTAAATTTACCGTTTTGTTTTAACCAACTTCCCGAACTTATACCGGAGGCACTTTTTACGAAATCAAAATCATAATTTATAAGAAATAAGCTGTTCTTTTCAGAGTTAATATTAATATTATATTTTTCTGAATTAAAAGAATCCCCTCTTTTTAAATAACCATATTTGCCTATTATTGAAGAAAAACTGTTGGGCAAATAATTCAAGCTAATTTCTCTTAAAATTTCATTATTTAAAGTTTCATTACTGATATTATAGTATCTATCAAATTCTACACTATTAATCCTCTCCAATGAAACGAAGCGGCTTTCTACATATCTATCTTTTATATTTAGACCTATTTTCCCCCAATCACTCCCGAAAACGTTAAATTCTACCGGCTTTATATCAAAAATTAAATTCCTTGCAAATCCGTAATTATCTCCGTCATTAATTTTTGAAAAAAGATTTTTGTCATATTCGCTTCCGGCTAATTCCAATGTAAAGCTAATATCTTTTGATATATCATAATTAATTAATACGTTCCCCAATTGTTTTCGCTGCGGCAACGGTAAAAATTTAATAGGTAAATATGCACCTTTACCTATCCCCACGAATCTATAATTACCCAGACTTACGGAGCTATAATCCCCTTTATTTTCTCCGACATAACTAAAAACCACATTATAAATTGCATACTCGCTACCAGGATTATAAACGTAATATGAATAATTTTGACTATTTATTAATGTATCAACTTTGATATATGAACCTAAAACTCTTCCCAATGAATCCGGTATTGCTTCTGTAACACCACTTCTTGAAGCATATTGTTGCTCGTCTCCCGCATTTTCTAATATACGTTTATCTTCATCAGATAATACTAAATCGATCGGATTATCTTTATCATCCGATTCATTAAAATAACTGATTCCGATTTTGAGTTTTTTATTAAGCAAATTTACTTGCGTATTTGAACCTAAAAAATTTCTTGAATATTGTCTATCAGAGTATTCAAACTCGACAGTAATTCGGCTTACAGAAGTAATTAATCTCTTTGGTCTAAATGTAACCTGTGCGTTAGAATACTCAATTGTATAATCATTATTTTCACCTCGTTTTAATAATTCCCCATTCAAATATACTTTTTCGCTCCCTGCAATTATAATCATGTTCCTTTCATTATTACTACCTGTTAATCTATAAGGACCTTGTACTCCGTCAATTCCGTTAAATTTATTCGTATTAAATTTACCTCTGCTTGTTGCATAGGCAAAATTTGATGAGAAATTTTCAAACATAACTTCTGTTTTTAAACCTTGAAGTTTCCTATTGAAAACTCCAAATTGTCCTACATTAGTATTATAATCATAATCACCAAAGGTACCTACTGCATTTTTGTGCCTTATTTCTATAAAGACTTTATCCAGTTCTTCAAGTTTTTCACTATTTCCTTCTGGCTGTATCGGTGTGTTTTCATCGGTTAAAGCAGCCGTAATTTCAATATCATCAGATAAATTACCGCTTAATTGCAATCTTAACCCGCTATTTAATGTAAAGTCTTTATTAGTACCTATTGTAAATCCTCTTACTATTGTTCCGCTTTTTTGAAGTCCTTTTCCAAAAATTGCATCTCCCGAAAATGCATTTGGATCTAATTTAATTACTCTTATAGAATCTTGTAGCCCGACATCAAATTTTGTAACTAAAGTTTTATTTCTATATTCTTTTTGCAATCCGTATTTGTAAGATTTATAAAATACAAATAATGTATCAAAAATCGAGTATTCTAAACTATCTGACAATGAAAATCCTGATTCTATATAAAACAGGTTATACTCGCTGCGTTTAAGTATTTTACCCCTTAATACTAAAGAATCGGAAAACGGAACAATATTTGTGGAAGAAAGAAAATACCTATTACTAAAATTAATTCTTATGGTATCTACTTTATTAAGATAATACAAGTTATCTTGTCCAAAAAGACTGATAGCAAAAATCATTAATGATATTAACAGGAAGTTAAATTTTCTCAATTAAGTATAAAATTAATAAAACGAATTTATAAATTTAAGGAAAATTTTAATTTAGAAAAGACAAAAAAAAAGCCTCACTTATTAAAAGGTGAGGCTAAATTTTATTCATATCGTAATGCTTCGATGGGATCTAAATTTGCGGCTTTATATGCCGGATATGTACCAAAAAGAACTCCGATAAACACACACAACCCTACACCGACCATAACAGAATCAATAGGAATTGTTGCTACTGCATTCAGGAAAGATCCGGCAAGGTTACCTACCAAAACTCCCAAAACTATTCCTATAAATCCGCCTAATAATGATAAAACGATAGATTCAATCAAAAACTGAAATAGAATGTTACTCCTTTTAGCACCTATTGCTTTTCTTATTCCAATTTCTTTAGTTCTTTCCGTAACACTTACAAGCATAATGTTCATAATACCGATACCGGCTGCAAGTAATGCAATTCCGGCAATAACAATTGCACCAATTCTAACTCCTGCAGTAATATCATTTATTTGCTTTAATACATTTTCGTTTGTACGGATATCAAAATCGTTTTCTTCACCGGGTGCAACTTTCCTGATAGTACGCATAAACCCTTCAGATTTTTCCACAAGGTCGTAATATGATTTTTCGTCATTAGCTCTAACAGTAATGTTAATACTACCGCTACGTCTTCCGTAAAAAGTTTGAAAAGTTGATAAGGGAATTAAGGCGAAATTATCCTGACTTTGACCAAAAAATTCACCTTTTCTTTCTAAAACTCCTACTACCAACAATTTATGTCCGTCCAATTTAACATACTGTCCTATCGGATGAATTGATTTAAATAGTTTTGTTGCAACGTCTGCACCCAACACAATTATTCTTTCCGTATGATGATAATCATTATAGTTAAAATCTCTACCGTCTTCAATAATCCAATCGTTATTAGCAAATGCTTCAGGTGTACACCCTCCTACATTTACGTTTGGGTTTGTCTCTTCACCGTAATATTTAATCATCTTGCCGCCGCTCCACTGTTCGGCACCGATATTTGGAGTCTCAGTAAGTTTTTGTTTTAATTCAAAAAACTCCTCCAGGGTAATATCTCTTCTATTCCTTATTTTTGCCCATTCTGCATGACCTCCTGTTCTAACAGCAGGCCACTTTTGAATTTGGAAAGTGTTTTTACTTAATTCCGAAACACCTTCTTCAATGCTTTTTTGCAACATAGCAATTACTGTGCTTATTGCAATAATAGAAAAAATTCCGACAACAATACCTAATATTGTTAGTGACGACCTAAGTTTATTGGTTCTTAAGGAATTTAAAGCCATTTTTAATATTTCAAGTATTCTCATTATTCATACCTCAATGCTTCTACCGGATCTAATTTAGCCGCAGTATATGCAGGGGCAAAACCCGAAATTACACCCGTTAATAATGAAATTGTTACTGCTAAAATAAAAGCATCTATTTCCAAACTTACCGGAAAATCATACTGTTCTATTATTTTAACACCTATTACGGCAACTATTAAACCAATTAAACCGCCAATTAAACATATTATTGCTGATTCTGTAATAAATTGACCGAGTATTGTTCTTCTTTTCGCTCCGATAGCTTTACGTATTCCTATTTCTTTTGTACGTTCTTTAACCGAAACAAACATAATATTCATAATACCGATTGCACCGACAAACAATGATAAACCCGTTATCAATAATCCGGCAACTTCAATAACCCCCACCGTATTATTTATTGTCGTTAATAAACCTTCTTGTTGATTAATCGAAAAATCATCCGGCTGATCGTATTTTAATCCTCTTACTTGACGCATTATACCAATAGCTTCTTCTTTAACATCTTCAACCGTTAGACTGTTTCGTGCTCTAACGTTTATTGTAATACTTCTACTATCAGCGCTTTGATAATACTTAAAAATATTATTTATTGGAGATCGGAAGAGCACACGTCTGAACTCCAGTCACCGTACGTAATCTC
>CALGLM010000025.1 GCA_937930275.1 uncultured Ignavibacteria bacterium | reverse complement strand
CGACCACCGAGATCTACACTCTTTCCCTACACGACGCTCTTCCGATCTCCGTTTATACTTTTATTGCAAAGATTTTTTGTTTTTTCTAAATGTTCGTTATTTATATTATTTTTGACCACCGAAGTAGCCAAAAAGCCGGTTGTACCTAATTTTGCCAACATATTAGACATCAGCATTAGTTTGTCTTCGTCATTATCTAAAATATCCGCCCCTCCCGCGCCTTGTATGTGTACGTCTATTAATCCGGGTGAAATTATTAATCCGCTTCCGTCAATAATTTCACATTTTTTTCCTTCAATTTCTCCGACTTCTAATATTTTCCCTTCACTAACAAGCACATTTATTTTACTATTTAGATTAAAATACGGCTTACAATTTTTTATTAATACACTACTTTTCATATTTTAAATTTTCCTAAAATTTTATTTTAATATACAATCAACTAATTGCAAACAATGATACCTTGAATATGTGCAAATTCCCTTTCTCATTAAGTTTAAATTAAATTTTCTAATTGATAGAATAACTTCTTCAATGTTAATAAATTTTAACGCATTATCAAAATTATACAAATGTAAATTTATTTGGTCTTCACCTCCCGGTACATATCGATGTTCGGAATATTCAATCCCCAATTCTTTAGTTTTTTTTATATTATTTCTGTTTAATTTTGGATTTGCCATATGCAGCGAAATTCCTATATCTTCGTCGTCTTTATATATAGTTAGCACTTCTTGCCAATTAATACTTAATCTTACAAAAACACCTTTTGCTCCGCTCGGCAAACACGAAATAATCCAATATTTTTTTTCGGTCTTTATTGGGAACGGAATTCCTATACTTATATAACTTTTTAAAAATCGTATTATGTCATCAAAATATTTACTGCGAGAAAATCGTAAATATTTTTTTTCGTATTTCAATTTTTGTTTTTCGTCTTCTAATCTAACCCCTTCATATGAATTATAATTTATTTGTCTTAACCATTTTTCTTGTTCGCTTTCGGTAATTGGCCGCACAAGTTTGCTGTTATTAGCAGTTTCGCTGGTATATGTTATATTGCGCAATAATATTTTGTTGCTTTCCAACAACCAAATAATAAATTTTTCTTCTTCGTTTAATTCTTTTAATTTAACTTTTTTAATGCTAATAGCATCAATATCATCAAAATTATTTGAATGTTGGCTAAACCTATTGGAAATTTTTTTTGATTGCCCCACATATTTGGTACTATCGGAAAAGTGTAATACATAAATCCCCGGATTATTAAATTCTTCAAATAGATATGCAATTGACTTTAACCCTTTAACATATATGGGTAACGAAAATCCGTTTTCCAACAATAGGTCGCTATTTCGTTTTTTATTCATATTTTCCCCGTGCTTTTATAAACTATTTTAAAAATACAATTTTTTTAGATATTAAAAATCAACAATTAATGTTTAAATAAAACATTTACTATTGACAAATTAAAAACTTTTTAGTATGTTATCATCGTGATATCATAATGATATTATTTTAATAACTAAAGAGGTAAAAAATGGCGACTGAAAAAGCTTCAACTCAGCAAAGCGGCTGGACAATGTTATTCTTTAACATTCTTTTTACATTTGTAATTATCGGCATTATAATATTTGCCGCAGTTAACGATATTCCGTTATTAATGATACCCGTTGCAATATTTTTCATCTTAAACATTATTATTTTTGTAGGATTTTTTACAATTGAACCAAACGAAGCAATGGTTTTATTACTATTTGGCAGATATGTAGGAACTGAAAAAACAACCGGATTTAAATGGTGTAACCCTTTTTATAGTAAGAAGAAAATTTCCTTACGTGCACGTAATTTTGACGGTCAAAAACTTAAAGTAAACGATAAAAAGGGAAATCCGATTGAAATTTCGGCAGTTGTTGTCTGGCGTGTTAAAGATACTGCTCAGGCTTTGTTTGATGTTGAAAATTATGTCGAATACGTTCAAGTTCAGGCTGAATCAGCTTTAAGACATATGGCAACAAGTTTTGCATATGACGATACTGACGGCGAAGAAGTTACTTTGCGTGCGTCCCAAGAAGAGGTTTCGGAAGCACTTAAAAAAGAGATTCAAGAACGAGTTTTAGCAGCCGGAGTAAATGTTGACGAAGCAAAAATAAACCACTTGGCATATGCACCGGAAATTGCTCATGCGATGTTACAACGTCAACAAGCGGAAGCAATTATAGCTGCAAGAACTAAAATTGTTGAAGGTGCCGTTAGTATGGTTCAAATGGCTTTAGATAAACTTAAAGATCAAAACATTGTAGATTTGGATGAGGATAAAAAAGCAACTATGGTTAGCAATTTACTTGTTGTTTTATGTTCCGATAAATCAACTCAACCGATTGTAAATACCGGCTCAATTTATTAGCAAAATGGAAAACAAAAAATCAATTATTTTAAGAATTGATCCTAAGTTGTGGGATGAACTTAACCAATGGGCTAAAGATGATTTGCGTAGTCTTAACTCGCAAATCGAGTATATTTTGCGTCAATCGGTTAATAAAAGGAAAAAAAAGAAAAACACTGAAGATTAGATTTAGATTGTTATAATAGTTATTATTTGTTTATTATTCGGATTAAAAAATTGTCTTTAATTAAAGAGCATGAATAACATTCTACCATTTATATTCCCCTTTCATGTTTTATAGAAAGGGGAATGTTTTAGCATACCTAAAATGTAACAATTATAATTTCCTTAATTGGACACATATCATTTAAATAAACATTTAATTATCCTCTAATAACTGCTTAACAACTGCTATTTAAATTTTAGCAAAAATCAAAAACACTTGGGATACCTTTACTAAAGAATAATAACACACTGCTTTTTATCAAAAAATATTATCACCACTATTTAAAAGAAATTATATTGTAATGATACGTTAGTTCGCATTACCGTAGTTCTATTTACACTTGTTCTATCCCAAACTGCCGTTACCGATAAATAAATTTGATTTTCTAAATAGAATAAAAATCCGGGACGTATCGAGTGAATTACAACTGCTTCAACATTTGGTTGTTTAAGATACTCAAGAGAGTAAGTAGTTACAAAATTTATTTTATTGCTTAATTCATAAATATACTCTGCTGAACCACGCATGCTAAATTGTTTAAAGAAGGATGAATCAATTGGGGTTAATACATCCAAGCGTGCATTAACTTGGTTTCTCCAAGTAATAGGGTATGAATATCTTCCGCCAATTGTTAACGAAGGAGCAGGTCTATCAACATATTTATCGGAGGTAGTTAGTACATAACTAATTCCCATTGTGGCATCCCATCCGTATGAACGATTATTAACACGTTCATTTATACCTTTTAGGACTTGTTGAATACGTAAAATGCCAATTGCACCTACGTGATCGCTAACAGCTAAATTTGATGCCATTATTGCGTCTTCAATATCATTATACCATTTTGTTTCGTATGTTGCGCCGTAAACACCGATGTACTCTTGTTCTCTTTCAATTATATTTGCTATTTTTATCATTGTTTCTTTCGGTAAATTTCCGGCTATTACATTTTCTTTTAATAAGTGCTCTTCAATTCTAACGGCTTTTGCTAATGCTGTTGCATCAATAAATCGACCGTAACCGTAGCCGGCGTAAATATCAGAGTAAATTTGATTATATGAATTTTTGTGCTGCAAATTTACTTTTGTAAATCCGAACCAATCTCTATCCATCCACAAATATTTTTGGATTCTCGGACTAATTGTAATATCGTGTGTATATTTATCGTTCATTTTTTCGCCTGCAGCATCAATATCCAAAAACCATGCAAACGGAAGCGAGGAATAAAAATAGTTAAATGTTAATGAGGCGTTCCCGTTACTATTTCTACCAAACACTTCCCCTTCTTTATTAGTTTGTTGCCAATTAAATCCGCCGTTAAATCTTAAAATTCTTGCCGAGCTGACCGGAACCTGATAATCGGTTACGCGTACGTTTTGTGAAAAAATAAGCGAAGGCACTAAAAATAATAGCAGTAATTTATATTTACTCATCATAACCTCATAATATTAAACACATATTTAAAAACAAAAAACCGCAGACTATGTCTGCGGTTTATAATTTCTTTTAACTTATTTTACCAAAATCATTTTTTTAATATCGGAAAAACTTTCCGTCTTTAACTGATAAAAATATGTACCCGATGAAAGTTCGGATGCGTCAAAAATTTGATTATAACTACCTGCTTCTGTAAATCCGTTTACTAATGTTTTTACTTCTTGTCCTAACATGTTAAATACTCTTAAAGTAACAAACTCCGATTTTGGAATCGTAAAAGATATTGTTGTTGAAGGATTAAAAGGATTGGGATAATTTTGACTTAACGAAAATTGTATAGGTAAGCCGATATTAACTTCTACAATATTGGAATAAGAATATGTACCGTCATAATCTAACTGTTTCAATCTATAAGAATATTTCCCCGATAAACTTGTTAAATCGGAATAAGAATAAACCGAAATATTAGTTGTTGAGCCTTTTCCGTTTACAAAACCAATAACTTCCCAAGCTCCGTTGTTAAATTTGCGTTCAATTTCAAAGCCACGGTTGTTTGTTTCGGTTGCGGTAGCCCAATTTAAAATAACTGTTGATTGATTTACGTTTGCTGAAAATGAAACTAACTCAACCGGAACTTCGGGATCTGCATACCCTTGTAAAATAGTACCGCCCGAACCCACAAAAAACAGTTTATCATTATTAAGAGCACCGGAATATAAACCGTGATCAAGAATTTTTTTGGCTTGAGTCCATGTAACACCTGCATCTTTAGTATAAGCAATATTTCCGTTTAAATCTGCAAGCCACCAAGTGTTAACATCTTTAATAACCGCAGCTCGTAAATTTGTAACTCCCGTAAATGTTGCCAACGAAGGAACAGCAGCCCAAGTAGCACCGCCGTTTGTTGTTACAGAAAGAGTTGCCGAAGGAGAACTATATCCGGCTGCCATTCCGAATGTACTATTATAAAACTCTAAATCATATATTGTACCTGTTGTATAACCTAAATCAACTGCAGCCCAAGTAGCACCACCGTCTGTAGTTCTATAAGTTGAAGTTGCACCCACAGCTGCAATAACCGTATTGGCATCAATAACTTTAATATCGTTTATAGTTGATGTTGAAGGGAATGTTAGCAAAGTCCAAGTTGCTCCGGCATCAGTTGTTTTAATAATCTTACCAGATAAACCCGCTGCATATCCGATATTTGCATCCGCAAACTCAATTGCATTAAAATCGTGTGTTGTGCCGGTAACAGGCTGCGTTAATTCAAAAAAGGTTGCACCGCCGTCTGTGGTTTTAAATAGTTTATTATTACCTGTTCCTACATACCACACAGTAGAAGATTGAATACAAAACGAATATACTTGAAAATTAAAGTTATATGCTAATTTTGCCCAGCTACTTCCGCCGTCTTCTGATTTAAGCATAAATCCCGATAAATCGGCCGTGGTTGTACTTCCGCCGCAAGCATATCCGATATTATTTGTAAAATATACTTTTTTTAAAGTTTCTCTTGTTAGTGCGGTAATTATCGAACTCCAAGTTGTACCTAAATCATTAGAAAGACGTACATTACCATACTTACCGAAAGCAATTAATGTGTTTCCTGCAGCTTTAACTTGATAAAAAGGCTCGGAATCAACTAAGTTTGAAACCCAAGTAACACCGCCGTCTGTAGTTTTAAATATTTGACCGTCATTGTTATTAGTAACAAAACCGGTAGTGCTGTTAATAAAATAAACATAATTAGGTACTACTAAAGACGCAGTTGTTGAATTTGCCCATGTTGTTCCGCCGTCTGTAGTATAATATACTTTACCTGAATTTTGAACACAAGCCCATCCATGATTTGCATCAATAAAATCCACATCTCTTACCGTTCCCATATCTGCAACCGAAACATCCAACCAAGTAGCACCGCCGTCTGTAGTTTTCATTAACATTTTAGAATAACCGGTAGATGAAGAACCCGTTCTTGAGCAACCTATATAAATATTATCGGCAGTAACAATATCTATTGCGTATATAGCAAGCGCTGTTGGAGCAGTTAATAATGTCCAAGTTGTGCCCGCATCTGTTGTTTTAATTACAGTACCGGCAGCACCTACTGCATAACCGACATT